>JBEKCN010000663.1:0-3521 GCA_050014855.1 Streptosporangiaceae bacterium
CTGCTCGGTCGGCATGACGTCGCGGACCAGCACATGAACGCCGCACTCGAGATCGCCGGCGCCTTCGACTGGGACTACCACCGGGCCGCGATCCTGATCGCCCGGGCCGCGGCCCGCCGCCGGTCGCTCGGCCGGCTCGACGACCCGGCGCGCGCGTGGCTCGCGGCGGCCGAAGGCATCTGCGCTGCACACGGCCTGCCGGGCATGCTCGCCATGATCGGCGGGCTGCGGGCGTGATGCGCCGGTGATGCGCCGCTGAGACGGCCTGGCGTCAGGATACTGTCAACGGTGCCGCCCGGCGCCGACGACAAGGGGGGGACACCCAGATGCCTACCGTAATCGGCTACCACCATGTGACAGACCGCGATCACTGGCTCAGCTCGGACCTTCGCGAGAAGAGGTTCGGGGAACTGGGCATCACGAACATTCGCACCTACATCGACCCCACCAACCCGGCGCGGGTGGCCATCAGCGCCGACGTGCCCGACGTTGACGCGTTCGTGGCCTGGCTGCGGACCGAGGACGGTGCCGCCACCGCAAAAAGCGATGGCGTCCTGCTGGACACCATCGTCCTGCTCGTCGAGTCGTAGGCCAGCGCGGACACCGGAAGAGTAGCCATGCCGAAATACCTGGTCATCGCCAACTACACGCCCGACGGCATGCAAGGGGTGCTCGACAAGGGCGGCAGCAGCCGCCGGGACGCGCTCGAAGCGGCCTGCGCCGGCGTGGGCGGTTCGCTCGACAGCTTCTACTTCGCCTTCGGCGCGGACGATGTCTTCGTCACGGTCGACGCGCCGGACAACACCGCGGTCGCTGCCCTGTGCGCCCGCGTGTCGGCCACCGGCCTGGCCGCCACCCGGACCATCGTGCTGCTCACGCCGGAAGAGATCGACGCTGCGGCGAAGCTCGGCGTCAACTACCGCCCTCCGGGCAGCTGAACTCCACCACCGAAGAACCAGACCTGGGCGATCGTTGCGCCGCCGCACGCGGCGCGACGATCGCAGTATCAGCGGCAATATTAGCGAAAGGCACCGCAATGAGTTATGGCGTCATCCACCAGTTCAAGGGCGGAACCAAGGAGCAGTACGAAGCATCAGTCGCGACCGTGCACCCGAGTGACGGCACGTTGCCGCCCGGTCAGCTCTACCACGTCGCCGGGCCGTCCCCGGACGGCTGGACCATCGTCGTGGTCTACGACTCGAAGGCCAACTGGGAGAACTTCCGTGACTCGGTGCTGATGCCGAGCATGCAGCGGGGCATCAAGGGCGGCTTCACCGCACCCCCCGAGGAGGCTGGATTCGAGATCGTCACCGAGGTCAACGCCTGACCCTGGCGGCAGCAGCGAGCGGCGATGCCGCGGGGTGCCAACGGCCCTGAGCCGCGCCGCTCACCACGCGGCGCCGCTTTCGCTGCGCCCACCATAACGATGAGTTGACCTGCCCGGCGAGCCCTGTGCGGGCGCGTGCGGACAGCTGCCTGAGGTGGGCGCGTCCCCCCGTGGACGGTTCCCTGCGGTGCCGTTGCGCCTGGAGTGCTGTCGGCCGTGCGCGCTGGTGGCGCGGTTGGCCCCGGCACGGCCGGCCATATTGTGAGGTGCGCCGAAGTCCGGGCATTCTTAACTTTGTTCGAAAAAGCGCCCTCAGTAGGATTCGATCCTACGCACACGGCTCCGGAGGGGGTCTCCGTCCATAGGCGAAGTGTGGCCTCTACCAGGGCAGATGCGAATCTGGCGTCGGTCGTCTCTGCATCGCCATCCGTGCGGGGCTGTCGATCGAGCACGTGCCGCCGCAATTGTGGGAGGAGCATTGACCCTTGCCCGATGGTAACGATCCCGATGCTGTCCGCAACAACCGCGATGCTCACGTCAACCGGCTCGGCAATCTGAAGAGCTCAATTACGGTGTGGACGCGAGCCATGATTTGCTAAAAGCGTCCTGGTTAACAAGATAACCGTCAACATAATTCCATGCCTGCTGCTCGCCAACGACAGATGCGCTCGTCCAGCCGTTAAACGGTGCGGCATATGTTAGTGAAGGATAGTCAGGTGGTGTAGCAGCGCTAGCATTCCAGTCGATAAGCGGTGACATCCAGAGCGGAAGATTATCAAACTCAGTTGAGTCACCAGCAATAGCGTGATAAGCGCTAGCCCACGTATAAAGAACTGGCGTGACACCGGTTTGCCTAACGCCACTCACAATAGCCTGCGTAGGTGCCACCCCTGGCTGCGCTTCAATATCAAGCACATAAAAAGCCATTTGCGCATCAAGCGCACTACCAAGGCCGGTTATGCCAGTATGCCACGCAAGCACGTTACGGTTATAGATCGCAAACTTCAGGCCAGCCTTAAGAGCTTCCTTAATCTGAGCTACCGCTTGCGGATCCAGTACAGCACCGCTGGCCGGCAGTACGTGCTTGGCTGGACTCATCTCTGAGTCCCACATCACATCGTCGGTAAGGTAAAGCTTGTAACCTTCTTTAGCGAAATCATCGAACTGAGCTTGTGTGATGAACGGGTTACCGCATGCAGTGGAGCAGGTATCGAACGCCTTCACCGCGGCGGGTTCCGCGGCATCCAGTTTTGCAGGTGGGTTTGCAGGCGCGCACGCGCTAGTACAGTATACGAAGACCAGAAAGAGCATAGCTGGGGCGTACAGCATTTCAATTGCTCTCTTCCGGTACTTGGCTTCAGTCATCGCCATTCTTACTCATCCGGTCGGTTCTCATGTACACGGTTTCCTCATCGTACGCGTTTACTGCCCCCGACGACCAGCGCTCTGGACATAGGGATAAGGATCTTGGAAGATCAGGGGCGCTGGGCTCGTGGCTGGCAGCGGTTAAGTCGGCGTTCGGCGCCTGGAATCCGCCTGGATATGCCGCAACGGAAAATCCGCCCGATTGGGTGGCCAAACCGGGTATCTGCCCGTTTTGCGCGGCGAAGGCGTATTAACGTGTCTTGTTTGCTAACAGATACATAACTCCGCAAACAGCCAGCTATCCGGCCGCGTCTCTCCTTGTAAAAATAAATGGAAGCAGCGCGCAGGACAGGGACCGCAGGGGTGTTCCGCGGCGGGTCGCTGCCGTCGCTCGATGTGCGACAGAAAGCCGATTGCATCCCCGGAATCGGACATCCCTTGCGTAGTCGGGCTACGAACCCGGGATATATAGGCACAACACCGACATTAAATAATGAAACATTGCTGTGGCGGCAAGGGGGCATCTGGGGCATAAAGCTTGCATCCTGACCCATTCGCCATCGCGATTCAAGGGCACCCACCGTGTAAACCGATCCGATAGCTTGCGCGTCCCATTTCAGTTAAAATCATGTTTCTGGCCGCACGTGCCACGTGTAGCCAGCCCTGTTACTATCCTGCGGTTTCGAGCGGGCTTAGGAAGGACGTTAGGCCCCTGCGAACAGGACGGCTTCACACTACCGAGGGAGTTGATACAGGTGAATGGTGTTACCGCGAGCGGGGAGGACCCGCTGCCGCGACGTGGCAAGCGTTCCGAGAATGTAGCTCGGAA
>JBEKCN010000664.1:0-3890 GCA_050014855.1 Streptosporangiaceae bacterium
AAGCATCCGATCGTCGTCGTCACCGGCTCGTCCGGCGCGGGCACGTCCTCGGTGACCAGGACTTTCCAGCACATCTTCCGGCGCGAGGAGATCAACGCGGCGATCGTGGAGGGCGACTCGTTTCACCGGTACGACCGGGAACAGATGAAGGCCGCAACAGCGGACGCCGACAAGGAAGGCAACCATCACTTCTGCCATTTCTCGCCCGAGGCGAACCTGCTCGAGGAGCTCGAGACGCTATTTCGCGAGTACGGCGAAAACGGCCGGGGCAAAGTCCGCAAATACCTGCACGACCCGCAGGAGGCCAAGCCCCACGGGCAGCAGCCCGGGACGTTCACGCCGTGGGATGATGTCGCCCCTGACAGCGACCTGCTCTTTTACGAGGGATTGCACGGTGCCGCGGTCACCGCCAAGGCGGACGTCGCCAAGCACGCGGACCTGCTGGTCGGGGTTGTCCCGATCATCAACCTGGAGTGGATTCAGAAGCTGCACCGGGACAAGACAGCCCGCGGCTACACCAGCGAAGACGTGGTCGACACGGTTCTGCGGCGCATGCCGGACTACGTCAACTACATTCCCGAGCGCCGACGAGAGCTACGTCGTCATCCGGTTCGCCAGGCCGAAGGGCATCGACTTTCCCTACCTGCTGTCGATGCTGCACGACTCGTTCATGTCACGGCCGAACATCATCGTCGTGCCGGGCGGGAAGATGGAGCTGGCCATGCAGCTGATCTTCACTCCGCTCATCCTGAGGCTGATGGCGGCACGACGCCACGCCTGAGCGCCCGCCCTGCTGAACAGCGGCTTGGTTGGCTCGACCCCATCTTCTCAGCGAACCGCCAGGTAGACGATGCCTTTCCGCACTTGTACCGTGACGCGTACCCGGAGATCACGTGATTAGGGCTTGACGCCGGGACTTTCGGCTCTGGTGCCCTGAGGTCGGTACCTGGGAGGCAAGATTCAAGTTCAATTCCCGGAGCCTGGGAGCGGCCTGAAATGGGCAGCAGTGCACGCCACATCCGCGGGTATAGCGGCACCGGCCTGCGGGGCTGGCGATAGAAATGACGCGGCAGTACCTGGCGGGAGAGTTGTCGGTGCTGCTCGCGCACTTGCAGGCGGCGGCCAATACCGAGGCGGCTCGGCGTGACGCATGGTCCCTGCGGCATGCGGCCGAGACGGAACCGATCTCAGCACTGGGGTGGGTGACCATGCGCGCACTGGCATTAGCAGATGACCTGTGCTGGGACTCGCTGAACCGAGGCGACACGGCGGCGTTCACCTGTCAGGCGGCGGTCTGCGACGAGCTGCGGGAGTTCGGCGTGTGCGCCGACCTGCTCGATGAGGCATAGGCAGGCCTGCCCTTTGTTCCCTGACAGTTATCTTCCGGCGAGAGGACAAGGCAATGACAGAAATGAAGCAGCCCCAGGGTTCTGGGGTACAGACCTCCGAGGCGCAGATCGCAGTGCACTGGCGCGAGGAGGAGTACATCCCGCCACCCCCGAAGTTCGTTGAGCAGGCTAATGCGAAGGATCCGGCCATCTTCGACCGGTTCAGGGAGGAGCACTTCCCCGACTGCTTCAAGGAGTACGCGGACCTGCTCGTCTGGGATGAGCCCTGGCACACGACCCTCGACACCAGTAATCCGCCGTTCTGGAAGTGGTTCGTCGGCGGCAAGCTGAATGCGTCGTACAACTGCGTGGACCGGCACGCCGAGGCCAGCCCGGATAAGACCGCGATCATCTTCGTACCGGAGCTGGAGACCGACGACCACGTGGCCATCAGCTACTCGGACCTGCATCGTCAGGTGAACGAGTTCGCGGCGGTGCTGCGTGACTCGGTCGGCCTGAAGACCGGCGACCGGGCGACACTGCACATGCCGATGGTGCCTGAGCTGGCCGTCACCATGCTGGCCTGTGCCCGGCTCGGCGTCATTCACTCGCAGGTGTTCGGCGGGTTCAGCGGCACCGCCTGCGGACACAGGATCGCCGACTCCGGCAGCCGCGTCCTGATCACGATGGACGGCTACTACCGCAGCGGCCAGATGCAGGACCACAAGGTCAAGGCCGATGAGGCGCTCGCGGCGGCCCACGAGGAAGGCCAGGAGGTCGACAAGGTGCTCGTCTGGCGGCGCCGGGACGGCGAGTACGCCTCCAAGACTCCCATGGTCGACGGACGCGACTTCTTCGTCGACGCGCTGCTCAGCGAGCATCGGGGAGCGACCGTCGAGCCGGTGTCCATGCCGGCCGAGGCGCCGCTGTTCCTGATGTACACCAGCGGCACCACCGGCCGCCCGAAGGGCTGCGTGCACAGCACGGGCGGGTACCTCTCCTACGTGGCGGGGACGTCGAAGTATTACCAGGACATCCACCCCGATGACGTGTACTGGTGCATGGCTGACATCGGCTGGATCACCGGCCACAGCTACATCGTCTACGGGCCGCTGGCCCTGGGCACGACGACGGTGATCTATGAGGGCGTGCCCAACTATCCCGACGGCGGGCGGCCCTGGCGGATAGCCGAGACGCTCGGGGTGAACATCTTCCACACCTCGCCGACAGCGATCAGGATGCTGCGTAAGGTCGGCCCGGAAGAGCCGAAGAAATATGACTACCACTTCAAGCACATGACCACGGTGGGCGAGCCGATCGAGCCCGCGGTCTGGCGCTGGTACCACTCCGAGGTCGGCAAGGGCGAAGCGGCCATCGTCGACACCTGGTGGCAGACCGAGAACGGCGGTTTCCTCGGCAGCACGCTGCCCGCTTTGCAGCCGATGAAGCCCGGCAGCTGCGGGCCCGGGGTCCTCGGCGTCTATCCGGTGATCTTCGACGAGGACGGCACCGAGGTAGCAGCCGGGAGCGGCAAGGCGGGCAACATCTGCATCCGCAACCCGTGGCCAGGCATCTTCCAGGGCGTCTGGGGCCAGCCCGAGCGATTCGTGGCCACCTATTACCGTAAGTACAACAAGGACCCGGACAGTAAGGACTGGCGCGACTGGCCCTACTTCGCGGGTGACGGCGCTCTCGAGGCCGCCGATGGCTATTTCAGGATCCTCGGCCGCGTCGACGACGTGATCAATGTGGCCGGGCACCGGCTGGGCACCAAGGAGATCGAGTCAGCCTCGCTTACCGTCCCTGAGGTGGCCGAGGCAGCGGCAGTGCCGGTGATCGACGACATCCGGGGCCGCGTCGTGGAGGTGTACGTCTCGCTCAAGCCCGGCTTCGAGCCGAGCCAGGCGCTGGAGAACAAGGTCAGCGCGGCGATCGATGAACAGATCGGCAAGATCGCCCGCCCGAAGAACGTCTGGATCGTGCCCGACATGCCGAAGACCAGGTCCGGCAAGATCATGCGCCGGGTCATCGCGTCGATCTCCAACTTCGCCGACGTCGGGGACGTCACCACGCTGGCCAACCCCGAAATCGTCGAGAGCATCCGGCAGTACGTGCAGAGCTCGAAGGTCGCCAAGGATGACGTGCCGCGCGAGCTGACCGAGGCCGAGTTCGAAGAGATCAAGAAGTTCGGCGGCGAGTAGCCGGCTCCAGCGTCGAGCCCTGGCCCGCGCCTTTGCGGGCCAGGGCCTCGTCGATCCAGTTTCCCGGCTGACCCAGCCCGCCAGAGCCAAGGTGAAGTCGTGGGTGATGCGTCGGTACCGCCGGTCAGGATCACCTTCATTACCACTCCCCTGCCACTTGCGCCACACGGCTTGTATTGCGGCGGCGACTGGCCGAGGCTAGATCCAGGCCGGCTCGTGACGGTGGGCGGGGAAGGTGCTGTGCTGAGAACATGACTAGTCAATCCGCTTCTGCGTTCAATGCGCTGCCGGAAGACTGGGCGTCCGATCCGGTCCTTATGGCGGGGCTGAGCGTTGACGACGACGACGAACACGATGACCC
>JBEKCN010000665.1:0-3519 GCA_050014855.1 Streptosporangiaceae bacterium
AGCCGCGGTGCCTGCGCGGACGGCCTTGACAACGGCCGCCATCTCCCCGCCTGCCGCGCACCGGAGGCATAACGGCCTTGCCACTAGTCCTGGCCACTGGAGTGATCACCGATATGGCGCTAACCTTAGCCGGGGGTTTTGGGGGGGGTTTCCATGACCGACTCCGGACGTGTGCAGGCGGGGATCGTTGCGGCGGCGCCAGGTCCGCCTCGTTCCCAGATCCAGGTGGTCCCTCTTAAGGGGCTGCCGCTTGAAGCCGGGGCTGTCAGGAGCGTGCAGTCATGGGCACCAGCAGCGTGCTGCAGGTCACCGATTCACGGACCGGCCGCAGCTACGAACTGCCAATAACCGATGGCGCTATCCGGGCGATTGACCTGCGTCAGATCAAGGCGTCCGAGGACGACTTCGGACTGCTGTCCTACGACCCGGCGTTCCTGAACACCGCCGGCTGCCGCAGCGCCATCACATTCATCGACGGGGATGAGGGGATCCTCCGCTACCGCGGGTATCCGATCGAGGAGCTGGCGCGCCGCGCATCGTTCCTGGACGTGGCCTACCTGCTGCTGCGGGGTGAACTGCCCGGCATCGAGGAGTCCGCGGCGTGGGCAAGCGAGATCACTAATCACACCTATGTGCACGAGAACGTCAAGAAGTTCATCGACGGTTTCCACCACGATGCTCACCCGATGGGGATCCTGGTGAGCACCGTGGCCGGGCTGTCCACCTTCTACCCTGAGGCGAAGGCGGTCTCTGACCAGGCAAGCCAGCGTGAGCAGGTAGTGCGGCTCATCGCGAAGATGCCCACGCTGGCGGCATTCGCCTACCGGCACGCGATGGGACTGCCGTACGCCTATCCCGACGACGAGCTGTCTTATACGGGCAACTTCCTCAACATGATGTGGAAGATGACCGAGCCCAGGTACAGTCCGGACCCGGTGCTCGAGCACGCCCTGGATGTGCTGTTCATCCTGCACGCTGATCACGAGCAGAACTGCTCCACCAGCGCCATGCGGGTGGTCGGCAGTTCCCGGGTCGACCCGTACTCGGCGGCGGCCGCGGCCGCGGCGGCTCTGTACGGCCCGCTGCATGGCGGCGCGAACGAGCAGGTGTTGCGGATGCTGCGGGAGATCGGGTCTACGGACAACATCCCCGCCTACATCGAGCGGGTGAAGCACGGCGAGCTGCGGCTGATGGGGTTCGGCCACCGGGTGTACAAGAACTTCGACCCGCGGGCCACGATCATCAAGGAGATCGCCGACGAGGTGTTCGCGGTGACTGGTGGCAACCCGCTGCTGGACATCGCGCTCGAGCTCGAGCGGATCGCGCTCGCCGACGAGTACTTCATCAGCCACAAGCTGTACCCGAACGTGGACTTCTACTCGGGCATCATCTACCAGGCGATGGGCTTCCCTGTGAGCATGTTCCCGGTGCTCTTCGCCATCGGGCGCATGCCCGGCTGGCTCGCCCAGTGGCAGGAAGGCGTCGGTGACCCGGAACAGAAGATCTCCCGCCCGCGGCAGATCTACGTGGGCGAAGGGCTTCGCCACCTCGACGGGACGGTCAGCTGAGCTGCAGGCGGCCGGGCGCGGTTCGCCTCTTCGGCTACGTGCTCTTCCGATAGAGAACGAGGAACGTTCCAGGTCAGCGCCGAACGTTCGTTCGCGTGCGGCACGGACAGCCACTCCGGACCGCGCTGTACCAGTGCGCATATCTCAAGGCGGATATCGGTCGCAAGCCGTCGGCCAAGGTTGATCACGGAACGTAGCCACAAGGCGATGCGCTCGCGGCGGCCTGCCGATTCTTTGTTCGTGGGGGCGATGCCGACTGAGTCGGCGGGAGCGCGCCGATCATGCAGTTCTGTGCTGGCGTCGGTAAGGAGGGATGCTGTCAGGTGTTCCCGCAGGCCAGGGACCGGCTTGCCGGGTTGTGGCGGTGCTGATGTGGCCTGGCCGGGGTTTCGTCCGCGTCCGGTGCCGTGGTGTCGGCGCGGTGTGATGTGCTATGCGGACCGCTCCCATCTGGGAGCTCACCTCGAGGGGAGACTCATGCCTACTCGCGACACTCCTTGGCCTGCAGGTATTCCGTGCTGGGTGGACTGTCAGGTCGATGACCCGCAGGCTGCCCGTGCCTTCTACTCCCAGTTGCTCGGCTGGGACGTCCAGGACAGCCCGCCCGAGGCCGGCGGCTACCTGATGGCACTGCTCGATGGCAAGCCCGCCGCCGGGATCGGGCCCAAACCCGGCGGTCAGCCGATGCCGAGCGTGTGGACCACCTACATCGCAACCGACGACGTCGACGCGACCGCCGCGTAGGTCACCGCGGCCGGGGGCCAGCTGCTCATGCCCCCGTTCGATGTGATGACCGTCGGGCGGATGGCCGTCTTCACCGACCCTGCCGGCGCAGCATCCGGGCTGTGGCAGGCCAAAGACCACACCGGAGCCGGCGTGTTCAACCAGCCCGGCGCGTACTGCTGGAACGAGCTGCACACCCGCAACTACGAGGCGGCCAAGACCTTCTTCGCGGACGTGTTCGGCTACACCTACACCCCCATGTCCCCCACAGGCCAGGACGAGGGGTACGTCACCTTCACCATTCCCGGCAGCACCGACCCCGCAGGAGGCATCGCCGACGACACCCGCATGGGCGTCCCCGAGGACGTCCCACCCCACTGGCTGACCTGGTTCGCCGTCGAAGACACCGACACGGCCGCCGCCACGGTCACCAGCCTCGGCGGACAGGTCATCATGGCCCCCAGCGACAGCCCCATCGGCCGCATGGCCGTCGTCACCGGCAGCCAGGGCGAAACCTTCGGCATCATCGCCGTCGCCCCCGCCACCTGACGGCCACCGGTTCCGGGGGATCGCCCAGCCCTGGGAGCATCGCCCGGAACCACCTGGCCAGCACGCGGGGAACCACCTATGGCGCGAGTCAACACATATCTCAACTTCCAGGGCCAGGCCGGGGAGGCGTTCGCCCTATACGCCAAGGCCTTCGGCACCGAAGGTCACCATGCTCAGCCGCTGCTCGGACATGCCGTGGGGCGCCTACTGGGGCGTCATCCTCGACCGTTACGGCATCCGCTGGATGGTCAACCACACCCGGCATCCTGAACGACCGTCAGCCCCGACGTTTGCGTGAAAGCGGCCGCCGCGACGCCTGCTCGCGGCGGAGCGCACGCCGAATATCTGTTCTGGGCCGACCTCGTGAAATGCCTCGCGGGCCGGAAGTGAGCGCCGAACGGCGGCGCGGCTGATCCGTCCGCTTGCACCGGCGGGGTGACGGTGGTCACAATGACCCTGGCGTGAGGAGGCCGGCATGATCCCGGATACTGGGCGTCGTCTCGCGATGGCACCGGGCCGATGACCACGACGTTCCGGCGGGTGCTCGTCGGATGGGACTCCTCCGCCGGCGCCGCAGCAGCTCTCCAGACGGCGGTGTCGATGACGGAGGGCGGGACGTCCCACGTGGTGGCGCTGGCTGTCCTCGACGGCGCGCCGCACGGCGAGACCAGCGAGGATC
>JBEKCN010000666.1:0-3516 GCA_050014855.1 Streptosporangiaceae bacterium
CCGCGAGTTACTGCGACTGGCCGTTCTTGCTGGGGGACTCGGCCCGGGCCTTGATGCCGCGCAGCATCCTGCGGAGCATAGCGAAGTCGCCGAACTCCATGAGGAGCACGCTCAGTAGTGCCATCGGCGGGTTTCGCCAGTCCCGGAAGGCCCGGATGCGGGTCAGCAGGCGGGTGTGGCGGTCGGCTGTCGCGGTCAGCCGCCACGCCCAGGTGCTGTCCGGCTTGGTCCACAGCAGCCACTGACCGGGCTCGAAGGAATCAACCTTGAATGCCGTACGGTCTGTCGGCGAGGCTGGCGACATCGGCATCCACTGGCCGGGTTTCAGTTGCTGCAGGCTGGCCACGATGGTCGTAGCGCTGGGGCGCCCCAGGTTGTCCAGCAGGTCATTGCTGTAGAACCCGGCGCGCCCGCAGCCGACCTGCACCAGCCACGGCCAGACCGCGTCCGGCGGGGCGCCGATGGTGATCGCCCTGGTCGTCCTGTACTGCGCTCGCGGCAGCAGTGTGTCGCCGGGCATTGATTCGGCGACCTCGACCGGTGTGGCGCCCCAGTGCAGGTGCCATCGCCGGTACAGCGGGGCGGTCAGGAAGGCGGGCAGGTCGTGCAGGACATCACCAAGCTCACCGATGATCTGCCGTTGCATAGTTTTTCCGGCGTTGCTCATATCGCCACCTTGGCGACTGTGCTCATGCCAGCCAGGGGCGAAAGTCACGCCCAAGAGGCCTGCTCCTGTCCGTCTTCTTGACAAGCAGGAGCCCGCGCTAGGCCTGTCGGCGCACATCCACCGCGAGCCGCCACCGGTAGGTAAGGCGCTTCCGTTAACAAAACACACCGATCGCAGGGCCGCCAGCGTCTCCGCGGGGCCGTCCGCCCCGGGGTCAGGCGCGGCAACCCCTTCAGGCGCCGCTTGTGCCTCCGCTGCCGGTTCACCGATCGGCGCTCCGCGCCTTGAAATACGCCAGAAGGAAACGCCCGCCTCTAACAGTCCCCGTCCACCCTCTGGCAGGTGCTGCGAAAGGCGCGCCCAGCGGCGTTCACGCCCGCTCAGGTTAATTCCCCGCTGGCCAGCAGGCCCTACGACTTCCGTCATGCCGGGGTCTCATGGCGCCTCAACGCCGCTGCTCCGGGCCCCCGGGTGGCGGAGTGGGCCGGTCACAGCGTCGAAGTGCTGTACCGGATCTACGCTCACTGCATCGATGGCGACGACGAGCGGTGACACAAGCGGATGGAGGATTTCCTCGGCTAACTGGCGGGCTTCCGGCTCCGGAGGCCGCCTCTGGAGACAAGCGAATTTTATGGCTGACCTGGGTGAGCGCTGTTCCGGCTGAAGGGCGTCACCGGGGTCGTTCCGGCGAGACGGATCATGGTCGATGGATGAGGGAGCGTCGGCGGCGGCGAGTGGCTGCAGCTCGTTCAAGATCCGCCCGAAGGCCGAGCCAGTCGAGGATGTCGGATGGAAGCGCCTCGGCCGATACCCGTGTGCTTGGCGACCATGCACATCGGCTGAACGAGAAGCCCGGCCTATCTATAGCTATTGCAGCAAGTGGGACCGCCCAGCTCTGATGCATCGACTGCTGTGCAGCAATCATCCTGGGTGGGTGATGTGCGCTGGGCCGCGGCGCCACAGGATACAAGTCAGCAGGAGCTGGAGGCAGCGGTAATACCCCAGCTGGCCGTTTGACGGTCTGGCATGGGCGTGTCCGCTGCTGAGGGCTCGGCACCCGGGCCGGCTGGCCCGATTGGACCGGGAGGTGAGCCGGATGGCGGCGCAGGTGATCTCGCATCCGAACATCGACGAGCGGAAGGCTGCTGGTCAGCGGACCCGCAAGCAGACGCCTCCATCGAGTCACACGGGGTGGCGCCCGGCCGCCGATCGCCCTGATCCGGTGGCCCTGCTGGAGGCGCAGAACCTCACGCGGGAGCCGGATCTTGTGCCGGTCCGCCATGGCCGGATGATGGTCTCGCCGTTCACCTTCTACCGGGGCGCGGCCAAGATCATGGCCGCGGACCTGAAGGATACGCCGGTGGCTGGCCTGGATGCCCAGCTGTGCGGTGACGCCCACCTGTCAAACTTCGGCATGTTCGCTTCGCCGGAACGGCGCCTGGTGTTCGATCTGAACGACTTCGATGAGACGTTGCCGGGGCCGTTCGAGTACGACGTGGAGCGGATGGCGGCGAGTTTTTTGATCGCGGCCCGCAACAACGGATTCTCCAAGGCCGACGCGCGGGCGGCGACGCAGGCGGCGGTGACGGCCTACCGGGAGGCCATGGCCGAGTTCGCGCAGATGCCGACGATGGATGTCTGGTACGCCCACCTCGATGAGGACGAGGTGATGGGCGCGATCCGCAGCACGGTGGCCGAGACGAAGAAGGGTGACAAAGGGGGGAAGAAGGGGAAGAAGGACGGGAAGGAGCAGAAGCTGGCCAAGCTGGCGGAGAAGCGGGCGGAGAAGAACGCCGCGAAGGCGCACACGCGTGACAGCCTGCAGGCGCTATCCAAGCTCGGTGAACTCGTTGATGGGCAGTACCGGATCGTCAGCCAGCCGCCGGTCATCGTCCCGGGCCGCGACCTGGCCGTGACCTTCGGCTTGTCCCCGGATGAGGTCAGGCCGGTGATCCAGGAGCAGTTCCGCCAGTACCGGGCGACCTTGCAAGAGGACCGGCGCCGCCTACTGGAGCAGTTCGAGATCGTGGACGTGGCCCGCAAGGTCGTGGGCGTGGGCAGCGTCGGCACCCGGGCGTTCATCGTCCTGCTGCAGGGACGCGACGCCCAGGATCCCCTCTTTCTGCAGATCAAGGAGGCCACGGCCTCAGTGCTGGAAGACCATCTGGGCAAGAGCCGTTATGAGCAGCACGGCGAGCGCGTGGTGCAGGGACAACGGATGATGCAGGCCGCCAGCGATATCTACCTGGGCTGGACCAAGGGCCTGGACGTGAACCGCCACTACTACTGGCGCCAGCTCCGCGACATGAAAGGGTCCGTGCTGGTCGAGCTGATGACACCGCTCGGCCTCACGTTCTACGCACGCACCTGCGGCTGGACCCTGGCCCGGGCGCATGCCCGGTCGGGAGACCCGGTCGCCATCGCCGCTTACTTGGGCGCCAGCGACGCGTTCGACAAATCGATCACGGACTTCTGCGAGCGCTACGCCGACCAGAACGAGCGCGACTACCAGGAATTCGTAGCCGCCGTCCGGTCCGGGCGGCTAGAAGCCGTCGAGGGGGTCTGACGGCGGGACGCGCATGCTAGTGCCTGCGACCCCGTGATCGTGGCTGGCCAGCCGGAGGGAACGCGGCGGGCCGCTGAGTGTCCGCCCGCCGCAACCACGGGTCACGGGAATCAAATGGTCCCGGCGGTCCGGAGACGCCATCCCGGCGGCCCGCAGGCCGAGTTTGGCCCGTGTCGCATGGATGTCTGCTGCTCATCGGGCCCTCCAGGGCGGTCGTTGTGGATACCGCCGGGGTCTAGGGCCGTACTTGCGGTCTGGCCTGCACCAGCTCAGGCATCACTGT
>JBEKCN010000667.1:0-3515 GCA_050014855.1 Streptosporangiaceae bacterium
ATCGCCATAATGCGGCCTATCTGCATCGGGTCGACGTTGTCGAGAACCGTCCCGCGGTACTTGCCGTAGTACTTCTGGCCCAGCCGGCCGGCCGTGTTGGAGCCGCTGTCCTGGGTCGCCAGTCCGTTGCTCATGAGGTCCTCCCGCCGCTCACGCCTATACCGCCGCTCACGCCTACACCGCCACCGAGGGCAAAGTCGAGACCAGCCCGTTGCGGGACAGGGTGAACTGCTCCTTGTACTCGCCGCGCTTCAGCTCGTGGGTAACGCCGGTCACGTACCAGAGGCCGTCGAAGGCCATCCCGGCCCCGCGCAGCCCGACCAGGCTCCTGGCGCCGAGCACCTGGCCGTAGCGCAGCACGTCAAGCGAGCCGGTCGCCGTGACCGCGTCCGCCGCCTGCGCGTCCTTGGCCAGGCCGATCAGCAGCGCCCGCACCGGCGGCAGCTTGGCGACGCCGCTGATGATCGGGAAGTGCTTCGGGATCGGCGGCACGGCGCCCAGCGGCGGGGTCAGCGGGTTGATGTCGGGGATCGGGATGGGGATCGACGCCTTGGTGATGGGCTCCTGGATCATCAGGATCGGCAGCGACTTGTCCTCGTTGTTGAACGAGAAGGACAGGGAGTCGACGTTGCTAGAGGCGTCCGCGTCGATGGCCAGGGCCGGCTGGACCGGGCCCCATTTGTTCTGGGGCCCCCAGTACGCGACGCTCGAGCCGACCGCCGGCCCGGGATCGAGATAGAACACGTAGCCCACCATGTCGGCGAGCCGGCGGACGTGCTCCAGGTCAGTGCCCTGCTGGCGCATGATCTGGACGGTGGGGATCGAGACGTCCAGCGTCACGCTGGGCACCACCAGCGGGGTCACGCCGAACAAGGCGTACTTGGCGAGGCACGCCAGCACCTGAGCCTCGGCGGGCATCGCCGGGAAGGGCAGCCCGGAGAAGTCCACGTAGTCCATCACCCGGGACAGGTCCTCGCCCTTGATCGTGAGGGTCGTGGAGCCGTCCTTGGCGTCAGGCGAGACGCTGTGGTCGGTCATCACCCCGTCCATCAGGACACTCGTCTGCCCGCCAACCGTCACCGCGATCACCACCCGCACCAGCGGGATGGACACCCCGGCCCCCACCAGGAACAGGGTCTGCAGCGGCGACTGGACACTGATCTTGAACGCCAGCTCGAAGCCGCTGGTGCCGGTGGCGCTGCTGATGACCTTCACGGACTCCAGGGCGTCCAGGACATCCGAGGACACCGGGATCGGCTCGGCCGGGCCGATCAGCAAGGTGAGGTTCACGCCGCCGAACATCGCCGTCACCCTCCCGGAACGCCGGCGGGCAGCGTGATGACGATGAACGCGCCCGGCTGGGCCGTGACGTCGTCCGGTTCCAGCGCCAGGTTGGCGTCGCAGATCTGCCAGTACGACAGCGGGTTGCCGAGGATCGACCCGGCAATCACATCGACCCGGTCGCCCTGCTGAACCCGGTAGCGCTGGAGCGGGGCAAAGGCCCCCTGCGGCGGGATGAAGCGCCGTGACACGTAGCTGATCTGGCCGCCGGCGGGTGTGGTACAGCTGAGCAGCGGCAGGCCGTAGTAGCGGCTTTCCGAGCCGTAGCTCTGCTGGTTGACGGCGCCGGCGCTGAACAACTGCTGCAGCAGGGCCGAAGGATCGGTGGTCACGACAGCACCCCGCTGATTCCGAAGGCGGCGAGCGAGCCGGCCGGCGCGCTCGCCGCGAGCTGTTCCTTGCGCTGCTGGTAGGTGAGGTAGATGCTGCCGGCCACCGATGAGAAGTCGATATCGTCGATCGTGAGCACCCGCAGCCCGAGGCTGACCTTGGCGCGGATCGGGTTCAGGCTGGAATCGAACATCTCCTCGGTGATGCTGAACTCGGTGATCTTCACCGGGACGACGCGCTCCTTGCTCCACACGAACAGCGTCAGCGGCGCGTCCATCGGCACAATCTCGAGCGTCCCGGACTGGGCCATCGCGTTCGCCTGCTGAAGCTGGGTACTGGTTGGGTAGATCACGGTTTCCAGGGCCGCCAGCTGCGGCTGGATGCCCGAGGCGGTCGCCAGCGGGTCCCCGGCGTCAAGCTGGTCGGTGGCGTCGAGATCGGCCTCGAGCTTGAAGGTCTCAATCGGCGGCCCCTTGAGCCGCATCTGGTCCACATGGGGGCCACTTTCCGGCCCTACGCCCTGGACCTGCAGGGTGCGGGTCAGGGTCTCGGGGTTGTACTGCAGCGGGATGAGCCGCTGGACGGCCCCGGTGTTGTAGTCGACGAGGACGATGCCCGCCTTCAGCCGCGCCATCGGCTTCCTCCCTCCGCGACGCCTGCCCTCCGCGACCCCGTCTGTCCGCTGCCTTCCCGCACCCCGTCGGCTCCGCCCATCCCGCCTGGCAGGACCTGGCGGATCTGGCGGGCCACGCCACGGCCCACCACGGCCGGCGGGGCTGCTGCGGGCATGGTGAATGAGCCCGCCTCGAGGCAGTCGACACTGATGCCCGCGGCCAGTCCCCAGCCCTCCAGCGCGGCGGCGAGCTCGGCGCGCACGGCCGCTGCGATCCCGTCCCGCTGACTGCGGTCAAAGCCGTGCAGGACCAGCTCGTCGATGGCCACCTCGATGCGGCGGGGCCGGGCGCTCATGACCAGCCCTGGATTTCGGCGTCGCTCAGCGGCCGCTCCAGTTTCGCGTATTCGGCCACTGCCCCCCGGAGTACCTCCCGCATGCCGACAGGCACGCCGGCCTCGGCCGCGGCGAACGCGGCGTACAGGGCGATTGCGCGGATGCTGCCCCCAGCCACCGAGAGCTGAGCCAGCCGGGACACGTCCAGGCCGCGGGTGGGCGTGGCGGGCGGGAACGCCCGCATCCAGATTTGGGCGCGCCCGGCCGGCCCAGGGAACGGGAAGGTGACCACGAAGCGCAGCCGCCGCAGGAACGCGTGGTCCAGGGCGCTGCGCATGTTAGTGGTGAGCAGAGCCAGGCCGCGGTAAGACTCCATGGCCTGGAGGAGGTAGCTGATTTCGACGTTGGCGTAGCGGTCGTGACTGTCGCGAACCTCGCTGCGCTTGCCGAACAATGCGTCCGCCTCGTCAAACAGCAGCACGGCACCGCTCTCGCCTGCGGCGTCGAAGATGCGGCGGAGGTTCTTCTCGGTCTCCCCGATGTACTTGCTGACGACCTGGCTGAGATCGATCCGGTACAGGTCCAGGGCCAGGGCACCGGCCAGCACCTCGGCGGCCAGCGTCTTGCCCGTACCGGACGGCCCGGCGAACAGGGCGCTAATCCCCAGGCCCCGCCGCGACGGGCCGGACATCTGCCACTCCTCGTAGACGCGGCCACGGTGCCTGACGTGGGCGAGGATGTCGCCGAGCAGTTCCCGCTGGGCGGCGGGCAGCACCAGGTCATCGTAGGTCGCGGTGGACTCAAGTCGCTGCGCCAGGGTGTCCAGGCCGCCGCGGGCGCTGCGTCGGCAGGCGTCCCACACCCGAAGGCCCGCATCCCCGGCGGGACTGGGGCC
>JBEKCN010000668.1:0-3513 GCA_050014855.1 Streptosporangiaceae bacterium
ATGAGCCGGCGAGCCAGGGCTGGCGTCCCACAGCGGTGCCCGGCTTCCAGATCAGTCGGGCCGGCCCGGCTGACATCGACACTGTGGTGCGGCTCGGGATGGAGACGGTCCGGTTCGACGCTCACTTCGGCACAGTGATCGAGCGGCCGTGGTCGGCGGACGCCCTCCGGCAGGAGACAGTGCCACTGCTCGCCGATCCGGCCGCCTGGATCTGGCTGGCGAACCGGGACGGCGAGACAGCCGGCCTGCTGTACGCCGAGAAGCCCGAGGCGGCGAGCTGGATCGCGCCGATGGCCGGGGCCAAGCCGGTCGCCTACCTGGAGCTGATGTACCTCCGGCCGGGTGGACGCGGCCAGGGAGTGGCGCCTGCGCTGGTCGGGCAGCTGCATCATGCGGCCGACGCGGCCGGGGTGGCGGTCACGCTGCTGCACTACGAACAGGTGAACCCGCTGTCTGGCCCCTTCTGGAGCCGGCAGGGCTACCGGCCGCTGTGGACCTCGTGGGAAGCCAGGCCCGCCCGGACGCTCCGCTGAGGCGCCCCTCTGGACCGGTACCGGGCTAGACCCGTACCGGGCTAGACCCGTACCGGGCGGCCGGCGGTCCAGCGGACGCATACGGTCGTGTGCCCGATCTGGGTGCTGTCGCCGGGCGGATCCGGAAATCGCCGAACAGGGTCCCCGTATTCAGGGCCAGAGCCGCCGGCCAGAGCAGATTCGCGGGCCGTGCCGGCCGCCTGCCGCGCGCAGTGGGCGGCCAGCACCGCAGCGGCGGCCGCCTGCACCGCCGGATAGTCAGCGGCGCGCCGGCCCTCACCAGGTCACTATCCTGGCCATCCGAGGAAAACCATCTCCCCGTCATCCAGTTCCGTACCTCAAGGAGGCTGACCAACGAACGGAAACCGTCGGAGCCCAGCCGCGCCGGGGGCTCTGGCGTAGTGCGCACACCGGCCCGCTCACCTGCGGAACTCCAGCCTGGGCACGTCCGTTGGCAACGGTATGCCCGAAAAGCCGGAATGATGGCACACGCGGGCCGGATCCGGCTTGCGCGTCGCCGAAGTCGTCTTGCTTCACCAAATTAAGGATCGACGGGGATTCTGACAGATATGGGACCGGCACAGCAGCACGGGAAATCATGGCCCGGCCGCCGGGCGGCTACGCTCCTGGCGGCGATGATCCCGCTGCTGCTGAGCGGGTGCGCAAGCGGCGGACCCCAACCGCAGCAGAGCGCAAGCGCTCCGAGCAGTGCGACTGCGGCGCCCCAGGGCCGGTCGTACATATCGTTCACCTCGTATCCCGGCTGGATCCAGCGCAGCCTTCCGCCCAGCACCTTCAACTTCTCGCCGTGGACCGTTATCAGCGATTTCGGCCTGTGGCCGACGAAGACGGGGGGCATCGCCGTCGGCGACATGGGTTCGCTGTCCTACATTCCCCCAGCGGTGGCAGCCGCCCACAAGGCCGGAAAAAAGATCATCATGGCGGTCGGTGAGCAGGGGCTGGGATCTGTCTTCGCCAGCGCGGCCAGCCCGCGGTACCAGGCCACGCTCATCACCAGCATCACCAACTACCTGGCGAAGTACGGGTTCGACGGGGTCGATGTCGACTGGGAGGAGGACGTGCCGCAGAACGAGGCGAGCTATGTGTCGCTGATCAGGAACCTGCGGGCCACGTTCGACAGGGAGTTTCCCCATCCGGTGTTCCTTTCGGCCGATGTGGACCTGGGGCAGATCCCGCCTAGCATCGCCGCCCAGATCGCCCCGTACGTGAACACGATCAATATGGAGACCTTCCAGGACAACGGCGTGAGCAGTGCCGTCGCCTACACCGGGGCCGGGATATCCGCCAGCAAGCTGCTCATGGGCATCGGCGTCGCACCCGGCTACTACGACACCAGTGAGGCCCGCGTCGCCACCAAGGTGCGCTACGTGCAGGAGCACGGCCTGGCCGGGACGCTGCTGTGGCAGCCCGGCAACCTGAAGACGGACCAGACGGACCCGCGCCTCATCCCGTTGCGGCAGATGATAAGCAGCTCAGGCTAGATCCCCGGGGCCATCCCCCAGAGCCTGCCCGTTGGCTGGCCGCTCGGCACGCCCGGCTGTCCCGGCCGAGGTCCGCCGCCGCGGTCGCGGGAACGGGGCGGCTGCGGAAGCCGGGTCGTGTTCATCACACCGGCGCAACCCCGGCGCTGTTCACGTATTCCTACGATCAGCGGACCAATCTCAGCCCGGCGATGCCGGCTGACTCAGCTGTCACGCGGACCGCGTACGGGGGCAGCCTGAGAGCACCCGCTCTGGACCGCAGCCAGCCGTCCGCAGCTTTTCTCACGGAATCTCTGCTTGTGTTCCATGACGGAAACCTTCGTCATCTAACGGCATGTGTCAAGTGATACCGTTGTCTTGTGAGCGTGGAAACATGAGTCAGTGGTCACGGGTTCTCGCGTTCAGCAACTCACGCCTCGACCGCCCAGTCGGAGTCGAGGAAGAAATGCCCGACGCCGCCGCGGCCGCCCGGTGGCTCGCCGCCTGCTTCGGCGTCCCACCCAAGTCCGGACCGTCCCGCGCCGCCGTACCGCTCGACGACGCCGACTTCCGCGCCGCATTGCTACTGCGCAGCGCCGTGCGCAGCCTCATCCAGGCCCGCATCGCGGGCAACGACCCTCGGCCGCAGGACTTGGAGGTCCTGAACCGGAGCAGTGCCCGGGCGTGCCGGTACGACCTGCTCACGTCGGACTGGGACCGTGACACCCGCTACGCCGGGGCCGCGGGACTGGCCGGCCGGTCCCCGCGGGTCCAGCTCGCATCCCTTGCTAGCGACGCCATCGCCCTGCTCAGCACGACAACCGTTGACCTCAGCGAATGCGCCGCCGACGACTGTGTCGTGCTCTTCGAGCGCACCGACCCGCGCCGCCGCTGGCACTCAGATCGCTGCGGCAACCGCGTCCGCGCCGCACGCAGTTACGCCCGCCGACACGGGGAGCCCGGATAGCCGGGGCGGCCGGCTTTCCGGTTCGACTGCCACTTGCCATCTGTGCGTGCGCAGGGTACCGCCGTAGCGAAACGCCTGCACTCAGTGGGGCTGGAAGATACTCATCGGGCGCATGGATTATTCCGGAGGTGAGGGTGAAGCGGAGCCGCACCGCTGCTGGGAGCCGGCCGACCCGCCATTCACGAGACCTGACCATGACTGTCCGCCAGCTGCCTCCGTGAGGGCAGATGAAACCCGAACTGAGACCCCACCCAATCGAAAACGCCCGGGCCGTGATCATGGTCCGGGCGTTCTGGCTGTTCAGAGGGGTGGTCAGGGGCGGGGTCGAACCGCCGACCTTCCGCTTTTCAGGTCAACCGCGCTAAGCGCTGTTCAGACCTGCAAAAACGGACGTCACTGACAAGCGAAACCGCGCTAGGCGGAAGGTGCAACGTCCACGCTAGCAGCGCCCGATGCACCCCGTCCACCAGGCAGGACAGCGACCCCACCCGGGACCACCGCGACCGTCGTTGGCGTGAACATGGCCGCCACC
>JBEKCN010000669.1:0-3510 GCA_050014855.1 Streptosporangiaceae bacterium
CGTCGTTCCCGTTCGCCGCGTACCCGGCCGGGCGCGCATCTGCAGTCCCGGTGAACTGGCGGCGGGCCAGCAGCTCGGCCAGCCGGAACTGGCGCACGTGAATGTTCCAGGCCATGGCCACCACGAGGGCCCCGAGCCCCGCCGCCCCCAGCCCGAGCAGGACGGCGACCACGGGGTGGCCGGCTGCGAGCATGATGTCTCCTGATCAAATGGTCATCGCCGAAGTTCTGTAACGCACCCAGGTCCATTCAAACACATAATCGATAAACCTGGTACCCCGTCCAGATCCTTCGATCAAAGTAGCATCCACTCAGGGCCCGGGCGCCCCGCTGGGCCATGCGCCGCGACCCGACGGCTCCCCCGCTCAGCACCCGCCTGTAACGGAGGTCAGATGCCCGCTCTGCCCGACGGCGCCGAACGCTGGGGCCCGTGCCGTGCCCCCCTGCCCGCGGCGCTGATCCAGCGATCATGCGTTGCCGAGCGTGCCGGGCTTATCGCCGGTCCCTGCCCTGGGTAGCGAAACGGCGCCGGCGGAGCGGGACAGCCGCCGGGCCGGGTGGGCCCTGGACGCCCTTAGCCTGGGCAGCTTCGTCGCCCTGGGCCTGCCTGATGGCATGCTCGGCACCGCCTGGCCGTCCGCGCGTCAGACGTTCGGCGCGCCGATCGCCGATCTGGGGCTCATCCTGCTGATCTCCACGATCGGCTCCATCTCGATCAGCGCCTTCGTCGGCACGCTGATCCGCCGGTTCGGGGTGGCCGTCCTGCTCGCCTGCTCCGGCGCCTGCGCGGCGCTGGCCGGCACGGGCTACGCGCTGGCTCCGCACCTGTGGGTGCTGTTCGCCGTGGCCGTACTGTGGGGCCTGGCGGCCGGGATGATGGACGGCGGGCTGAACACGGCGGTGGGCCTGTCCGGCCGGTCACGGCTGCTGAACCTGCTGCACGCCGCCTACGGGGTGGGGACGGCCATCGGGCCGCTGCTGGTCACGGCGGCCATCCTGGTGTCCTCTTGGCGGTCGGCCTACCTGGTCCTGGCCGGGCTGGACCTGGTTGTCACGGCCTTGTGGCTGCGGCAGCGGCGGCAGGAGCGGGCGGCCCAGGGCGCGCCAGAGGCCGCCGCCACGGAGCCGGCCCGGGCGGCCCAGGCGGCGCGGGAGATAGTGGCCGGGCACCCGAGCGATGCGTGGTCCCGGCGCCGGTCCGGGATCGTGGTCGCGGCGGGAATGTTGATCTTCTTCGTCTACACGGGCCTCGAGGTGGCCGCTGGGCAGTGGGAGGCGAGCTTCTGTCGCGGGCACCTCGGCCTGTCCGCGGCGGCGGCCGGCCTGGCCACGTTCGGCTTCTGGGGCGCCCTGACCGCAGGCCGGCTGATCCTGGCCGTGCTGCCCCGGCCTGTTCCGCCGTCCCGGGTCGTCTGGTGGGGGAGCGGCATCGCCGTCGCCGCCGCGGCGTTGATCTGGTGGCAGCCGGGTACGCCTGCGACGCTCGCCGCTTTCGTGCTGCTCGGTGGCGCGCTGGCCGGGGTCTTCCCTGCCCTGATCGCGCTGACGCCGCTCCGGATCGGCCGGGGCCGGGCCCAGCACGCGATCGCCTGGCAGGTGGGCGCGGCGGCCGGCGGCGGCTCGGGTCTGTCCGCGCTCATCGGCCTGCTGATCGCCGTCTGGGGGCTGTCGGTCCTCGGCCCGTCGCTGACCGTCCTGGCGGTTTTGCTGGTCGCCGGCATCATCCTGCTCGAACGCACCGGACCGATCGCCCAGCCCACGGCGGATACCGCCCCGGCCGCCAGTTAGGGTCCGGCAAGGCTCATGAGCCTATACGGTCCCCGCAACCGCGTATTCGGCATCGCCGGTCCGTGGGATGTAGGCCAGCCAGAGGGTCAGGGCCAGCCCGGCGGTTACCGGCAGCCACCAGGTCCACGGGTCCCGCCATGGGGCCTGCGCGCCGAACGTCAGCGCGGCCGAGGCAGCGGATACCGCCAGCAGGCGCGGCCAGCTCCGCGACGCCGCGATGAGCACCACCGCCAGCGCGGGCCAGAGATAGTAGGCGACCATCACGGGCTCGAAGACGCACCGGAGCGCGAGCGCCACGGCCACCCACCACAGCAGTTCAGTCAGCCTGCCCGTGCTCCACTCGCCGGTCTGCGCCGCCGCCCTCCAGCGGCGCCCGGCGAGCAGGGCGCATCCGCACGCGACGAGGATGGCCAGGGCCCGGGCCGGGCCGGCCGCGACCATGCCATCGCTCCCGTGGGCGATGAGCGAGGTCCACGGGGTGGGCCGGTTGACGGCCGACGAGTTCGGCTGGCTGGTCACCGCGGTCATGGTGGCGGACCAGTTCGCCGCCGCTGCGATGCCCAGCAGCAGCGTGCCCGGGCTAGCGGCCCGGGCCAGGAAGCCGGGCATCCGCCGTGGCTCGACGGTCACGAGCACGAAGGGCAGCGCGAGCAGGACGAGCGGCTGCACCGCCACCGCCGCCCCGATGAGCCAGCCGGACCGGCGGACCCGGGACTGGGCCAGCGCCAGAATGCCGAACAGGAACAGCCCCGTCGCCACGGCGTCCTCGGGATGCCCGAACCGCAGCGTGAGACCCCACAGGGCGGCTGCGCCCGCCGCGGCCAGCAGCAGCCGCTTGAGCTGGGTGGCGCCGACGTGCTCGGCGAGCGCGTCCGCGGCCAGCAGGGCCAGCGAGGCGATGGCGATCTCGTATGGCCCGGCCAGCAGCCACACGGCGGGATGCGGATTCTGCGGGCCGGCCAGCTGCAGCGAGAGGCCGGCGGCGTCGGCGACCGCCGCGACCGGGACGAGAATCACGGCCGCGCCCGGGAAGCTGATCAGTGCCGTGGGCGGTGTGTACAGGCCGCCGATGTCGAGGTGCAGCAGCCGCTGGGCCGCGGCCAGCGTTCGCCAGAGGTCGTCCGGTAGCCCCCAGTCCGGCCGTCCGGCCAGCACTGCCCCCCACGTCGAGCAGAGCATCCCGACGATGATGAGACCGGCCATGGCCAGCAGTGGCCAGCGCCTCCGGCTCACCCACCGCGCCAGCGCAGGTACGCGATCGGCCTGGTCCGGCGGCAGGGGAGCAGCCAGAGCTTCCCTCGACACGTGCCCCGCCCTCCCGTCAGCCTCGGCCCTGAGATGATGCTCACCCCCATCATCGTGGTCGCTGTGCGCGGCGGTAAGACCCCGGCCGCGCTGAACGGCACTCCAGGGCTACGCCGGCCCGTGCGAGGCGCGCACCAGCTGGTCATCGAGTGGACGACACAGAAAAGACGGCGGCGATGGGCTCCTGCAGTTCCGTGACCCACTTGTCCTCGTCGTCGGAGGTTTCGGGCCGCGGGGCTGTTTCGTTAAGGTGCCGCAGCGGCGAGGAAGGCGGCGATCGCCTGGCCCAGGTCGGCCTGGGCCACGGCGCTCATGTGCTGGCCGGGGATCCGGGCGGCCTGCCCGTAAGGCAGGGCTGCGGCGAGGTCCTCGGCGGTGCCGTTGTCGTCGTCCTCCGTGCCGGCCAGCGCCAGGACCG
>JBEKCN010000670.1:0-3503 GCA_050014855.1 Streptosporangiaceae bacterium
TCCTCTCCGCTACCCGCCCTTCCCGTTCGCGCTGGCCGCGGGGCGGACGGCGGTTGACGACGGAAGGACGCCGAGATGAATTCAGCTTCCGGCCCGGCCCGGGCGATCGTGGTCGGTGGCGGGGTGCTCGGCACGATGCACGCCATCGAAGCCCGCCGGCGCGGGTTCGATGTCGTTCACCTGGAGCGCGAGCCGGACGCCCGCGGCGCGAGTGTGCGGAATTTCGGGCTCGTCTGGGTCAGCGGCCGGGCGGGCGGTGCCGAGCTTGACCTGGCCCGGCGGGCCCGCCAGCGCTGGGCGCAGATCGCAGCCGAGGTGTCTGGCGTGGGGTTCCGCCCGCACGGCTCGCTGACCCTGGCCGCTGACGACACCGAGCTGAGCCTGCTCAAGGAAGCGTCCGCCCGGCCCGACGCCGGCCTGCGCGGTTACGAGCTGCTGGACCCCGCCGCGGCCCGCGATGTCAACCCGGCTGTGCGCGGGCCCATAGCGGGGGCGCTGCTGTGCACGCAGGACGCCATCGTCGAGCCGCGTGCGGTCCTTCCGGCGCTGCGCACGCACCTGCTCGGCGCGGGCGGCTATCACTGGCTGCCGGGGCGCGAGGCCGTCGCCACCGAGCCTTACGGGGTACGCGACCATACCGGGGAGTGGCATCGCGGCGATCTCGTCGTGGTCTGCTCGGGGGCGGCGTACACCGGTGTCGCCGGGCCGCATCTGGCCACCTACCCCGCGCCGCCACTGCGCCGGGTCCGGCTGCAGATGATGCAGACCCAGCCGTTCGGCAGCCGGCTGACGACGGCCATCGCCGACGGCGACTCGATGCGCTACTACCCGGCGTTCGACCTGCCGGGCCGGGGCCGGCTCGGCCGGCAGCCCCCCGTTGCGGCGCGCACCCGGGCGCAGCTGCTGCTGGTGCAGCGGCTCGACGGCAGCCTGACCATCGGCGACACGCACGAGTACGACGAGCCGTTCGCGTTCGACGTCGACGAGGGCGCCTACGAACACCTGCGCGGTAGGGCCGAGCAACTGCTCGGCTCGCCACTGCCGCCCGTCCAGCGCCGGTGGGCCGGGGTCTACAGCCAGGTCGCCGGCAACGAGCTCTACCACCGGTCACAGATCCAGCCGGGAGTCGTCCTGGTCACCGGGCCCGGCGGGCGCGGCATGACGTGCTCCCCGGCCATAGCGGAGGAGACGTTCGCGTGAGTCCCACCATCGCCTGCCTGGACATGGCGGGCACGACCGTCCGCGACGAGGGTGTCGTCCTGGATGCGTTCCGGTCCGCCATCTCCGGCCGTGGCCTGTCCGCGGCCGAGTACGACCAGGCCATGAAGGACGTCCAGGCCACCATGGGGCAGTCCAAGATCGAGGTTTTCCGCCGGCTGCTCGGTGACGAGGGACCCGCGGCCAACCAGGCGTTCGAGGAGCGCTACGCGGCCGCCGTCCGCGCCGGTGCGGTCGAGGCGCTGCCCGGGGCGGTGGACGTGCTGGCCACGCTGCGCGCCGCGGGCATCAAGGTCTGCCTGCTGACCGGGTTCTCGCCGGTCACCCGGGATGCGGTACTGGACGCACTGGACTGGCGCCCGCTGATCGATCTGGCCTTGTCGCCGGCCGACGCGGGCCGGGGCCGGCCCTGGCCCGACCTGCCGCTCACCGCGCTGCTGCGGCTGGGCGGCGGCGCGGTCGCTGAGCTGGCCACCGTCGGGGACACCCCTAGCGACATTGAGTCCGGCCTCCGCGCCGGCGCGGGGATCGTGGCCGGCGTGCTGACCGGCTCCACCAGCCGCGAGGAGTTCGCCCAGGCCCGTGCGCCGCATGTGCTGGACACGGTGGCCCGGTTCCCGGCCCTGCTCGGCCTGTAGGCGGCCTCAGCCGGTCGGGCCGAATCGCTCGGCCCTGATCCGGTCCACCGGCATCCCGCCGTCCCGCAGCACCGCCGTGGCCGCATCGGCGAACCCGGACGACCCGCAGATGAACCCGGTCGCGTCCGGGTTCAGCGGCACCGGCAGGTCGGCCGCGGACAGGCGGCCTGCCGGGCGCGGCCAGGACGGGGGAGTGGCCCGGGTGTACACGATCGTCGTCTGCGGGCCGGGTAGCTCGCTGGCGTAGTACAGGTCACCCGGACGGCGAACCGATACCACCAGCCGCACCAGGTCCGCCTGACCGCGCTGCCGGGCCAGCCGCAGCATCGACATCAGCGGCACCACACCCGATCCGCCGCCGACAAGTACGGCCGGGGTGGCCCCCCGCCAGATGAACCAGCCGCCGATCGGGCCGCGCACCTCGAGGTCGTCCCCCACCATGACCACGTCGTGCAGGAACGACGACACCTCGCCGTCCGGCAGTCGCTCCACGGTGAGCTCGATCGTGCCGGAGCCGTCCGGCGCGGAGGCCACCGAGTACGACCGCTGCGCGGTGTACCCGTCGGGTGCCGTCAGCCGGACGATGAAGTGCTGCCCGGCCAGGAACGCGGTCCGCTCCGGCAGGTCGAGCCGGAACGTCTTGGCGTTCGGCGTCTCCCGGCGGATCTCGGTGACCTTGGCCATCTGCCACTTGCCCGGCCTGGGGAACGAACCGGCTTCCCCCGTGCCGCTGAGTTGTTCTGTCACGGCGCAGGTCAGTCTCCCTGGTAACGCTGCTCTTTCCAGGGATCGCCCCGGTCGTGATAGCCGTTGCGCTCCCAGAAGCCCGGTTCGTCGTGATCGAGCAGCCTGAGTCCGGATACCCACTTGGCGCTCTTCCAGAAGTACAGGTGGGGGACCAGCAGCCGGGCCGGCCCGCCGTGTTCCCGGGGCAGCGGCTGGCCCTCGTAATCCCAGACCACCCACGCTTTCCCGCCGGTCACGTCGGCCAGCGGCAGGTTGGTGGTGTACCCAGTGTGGGAGATAGCGAGCACATAGCTGGCCGACGGCATCGGCCGGGCCGCCGCCAGCAGCGTGTCCACGGATACCCCGTGGAACGAGACACCCAGCTTCGACCAGGTCGTCACGCAGTGGATGTCGCCGGCGAAGTCCGACCCCGGCAGCGCCCTGATCTCGTCCCAGGTCCACTTGACGGGCTGCTCGACCAGCCCCTCGACATTGAAGTTCCAGGTGGCGGTGGGCAGGCTGGGGGTGGCCTCGGCCGTGAGCACCGGCCAGTCGGAGCCCACGTCGTACTGGCCCGGGGGCAGCCGCGGATCACGGGCCCGGCGCCCGTGGAATCCCCTCGTGAACGTCATAGCCCGGCCGGCTGACGCTGAATAGGCGACATGCCCCCCATTTTGCCTCGTCTCCCTCCCCGCCGACCACGGGCCCCCGCCGACCACGGGCGCCTCGCGCCACAAGTAACCGCGGTGATGGCGCCAACGACCCGCCGCTCCGCTCCGCCGCGCTCCTTGGCCCCGGGACCGGATCGGTGCGAAGCTGAACCGATGAGCGAGGACAGCGAACGCGACGGCGTAAAGCTGACCAACCTGGACCAGCCGCTCTTCGGCGAAGCCGGGGCCACCAAGCGCGACCTGGTGGACT
>JBEKCN010000671.1:0-3500 GCA_050014855.1 Streptosporangiaceae bacterium
CATGTCGCCGGCCTTCCACTCCTTCTCCCGGGTCGCCTTCTTGGCCAGGAGCTGCTTCTCGTTGTCGCGCAGCGCCGCAGCCTTCTCGAAGTCCTGGGAGTCGATGGCCGACTCCTTCTCCCGGCGGACCTGAGCGATCTTCTCGTCGTACTCGCGCAGGTCCGGCGGCGCGGTCATGCGGCGGATACGCATCCGCGAGCCGGCCTCGTCGATCAGGTCGATCGCCTTGTCCGGCAGGAACCGGTCACTGATATAGCGGTCGGCGAGCTGCGCGGCAGCCACCAGGGCGCCGTCAGTGATGGACACCCGGTGATGCGCCTCGTACCGGTCCCGCAGGCCCTTGAGGATCTCGATGGTGTGCGAGATGGTCGGCTCCGCCACCTGGATCGGCTGGAACCGCCGCTCGAGTGCGGCGTCCTTCTCCAGGTACTTGCGGTACTCGTCCAGCGTGGTGGCGCCGATCGTCTGCAGCTCACCCCGGGCCAGCATCGGCTTCAGGATGGAAGCCGCGTCGATGGCTCCCTCGGCCGCCCCTGCGCCGACGAGGGTGTGGATCTCGTCGATGAACAGGATGATGTCGCCGCGGGTGCGGATCTCCTTGAGCACCTTCTTCAGCCGCTCTTCGAAGTCACCGCGGTACCGCGAGCCAGCCACGAGCGCGCCGAGGTCCAGCGTGTAGAGCTGCTTGTCCTTGATCGTCTCGGGCACCTCGCTCTGGACGATCTTCTGCGCCAGTCCCTCGACGACGGCCGTCTTGCCAACGCCAGGCGCGCCCACCAGCACGGGGTTGTTCTTCGTCCGGCGCGAGAGCACCTGCATCACGCGCTCGATTTCCTTCTCGCGCCCGATAACCGGGTCCAGCTTGCCTTCCCGCGCGGCAGCGGTCAGGTTGCGGCCGAACTGGTCGAGCACCAGCGAGGTGGACGGCGCTGACTCAGCCGACGTCCCGGCCGACGCGGGCTCCTTGCCCTGGTAGCCGTGCAGCAGCTGGATCACCTGCTGGCGGACCCGGTTCAGGTCGGCGCCCAGCTTGACCAGCACCTGCGCGGCCACCCCGTCGCCCTCACGGATGAGGCCCAGCAGGATGTGCTCGGTGCCGATGTAGTTGTGACCGAGCTGCAGCGCCTCACGCAGCGAAAGCTCCAGCACCTTCTTGGCGCGTGGGGTAAAGGGGATGTGCCCGGACGGCGCCTGCTGCCCCTGGCCGATAATCTCCTCGACCTGCTGGCGCACGGCCTCGAGACTGATCCCCAGGGATTCCAGGGCCTTTGCCGCCACGCCTTCACCCTCGTGGATGAGGCCCAGCAGGATGTGCTCGGTGCCGATGTAGTTGTGATTGAGCATCCTGGCTTCTTCCTGAGCCAGGACCACAACCCGCCGCGCTCGGTCGGTAAACCTCTCGAACATATCGTTGCTCTCCTCACAGCGCGGTCAGACAGGTGCCACGAGTGAAACCCTGCCCTGTCCGCATCGTAGCCGCGTGCCCCGGCGGTGCACTTCGGGCCGTAGGTCATACGGTAGAAGTTCCCCGTAGGGGCAGCGTTCATCCCATGAAACCGCGCCGATGGCCTGTGGTGTTCCCGCTACGCCGCAAGCGAACGGGAGCCCGGCGCCGAGGCGCTGCCAGCCAATGCGTATCCATGCCGACGCTGGCATCCCCCCGGCCGGCGGCGGCGGCCGCTCGGGATGATGGCCTCCCGGGCCGCAGGCTCGGATACGAACCAGTCGGCGGCCGGTAGGGCCTCACATTCGCCGCGGTGGAGAGCAAGAGAGCCGCGGGATTGTGCTGTGTTCGGTGCTATGTCCTTGCTGCAATCGTGTGCCTTCCCCGGAAACGCTGGAAGACGGGGATAACCCGTGGCCCTCCCGGACACAGCCGGTCGGGGAGGGCCGCCGTGCGGGATACGACGGAAAGCACCCGCCCGCTTAGCTACTGCGGTCTTAGTGCGAGGCCTCGTACTCGGAAACGATCGAAGCGGGAATACGCCCGCGCTCGTTTACGTGGTAACCGCGCTGCTTCGCCCAGTCCCTGATTTCTGCGCTGCGCTGACGGCCCGGGCCGGTACGCGGGCGGCGGCGCCGAGTGGGCGCGCTCACTTTGCGAGCGTGGTCGATGTAGAGGGCCAGCTCTTTGCGGATCTTGTCTGCGTTAGCCGAACTCAGGTCGATCTCATACGAGCTGCCATCAAGACCAAACGATACGGTCTCGGTCGCCTCGCCGCCGTCAAGATCATCGACGAGAAGCACCTGAACCTTCTGTGCCATGGAACCAGCCCTTCTGTGGATCACATATATTTCTGAACTGAAGATATACCCACCATGTTGCCGTTGCCAATTCAGGGGGGCATGAAGATTGGCGCCTTAGTAGAAAGCCAGCATCTGCCAAGCAGCCAAGCCCGAACTACTGCGCAGCACGTAGTAACTCTCCGTAATCAGGCCTTGAGTACCTGTTAGCATTCCTGCCATGCGATGACGATTGCCGTGTTGAGCGCGTTCTTCCTAACTCTGAGGTGATTCTAAGTGCAAGCTCAGCGCCAGCGCAGGCACAAGCAGTTCTCTTGCCGGGCGGGCACTTAGTTAGCTGAACAGTACTGGCCAGATGATCAGCCCGCGTCATCAGGAGACGATCGGCCAGCGTCATCATGCTCATCTGGTCTAGTGGCCGATGTTGGGGCGTTGACGTCGATAATGCCGTTGCCGGAAATATCGTGTTCCCCGCCGGGGTCTTCACGCACTCTCCGCTTCGGCGCCATCTCACGGCGCAGCAACAGGACAAGGCCGACGAGGAACGCGACGCAAACCACCGCCGGCGGAGTCAGCGCCGCGAGATCCTTCAACAAGGCGTCCTCCTCTCCTGTCGTTTAAGGCATAGGCGCATCTCACCAAGCCCGCTGCGCTACGCCACCGCGCATGTGCTTGACGCAAGTGCCTAAAATGCTCGTACTGCTCTCTTAACGACTTAGTTCCAGCGAACCGCCGATTAAACCCGCTGTGCCGGGGCGTTCCGGTTATCTGGTTCTGCCCCGGCCGGGCTCCCGCACGCCGGCCGGCCGTGCAGAGTCGCGCCGGCCGCCGTGACGCCCGGTGGACCGGCCCCGGAGGCGGCGGCGAGATTCGGCCCGGCCATGTCTTGTCACCATTGTGTCGTACGCCCGGCCGCCAGCTCCCGCGGCTACCCGTGCACTGGCCCGACCTGGCGTCGCAGCCGCCCGCGGCCGTCTGCGTCGGCAGCTTTTCGCAGGTCTTCGCGGGGCGGGACGATTTTCCCCCGCGGCCCTGGGGCCGGCACGGCGGCGGGGCCAGCGCCGTCCCGGCTCACCCGCCCGGCGTCCCCCGGCCCGCCGGCCAGGATCAGCGGGCGTTCCGGCTTATGCGCGCACATGGCGCGGCAGGATCGGAGCCGGTTACGGCGGCCAGGGACCGCACGGCGAGAAGAAGCGGAGAAACGGCATGTTCCACGCCGACCTCCACATCCACTCAAAGTTTTCCCGTGCCTGCAG
>JBEKCN010000672.1:0-3490 GCA_050014855.1 Streptosporangiaceae bacterium
TCGGATGCGAGCCCGGCGATCGCCTCGACACCCCACGGCGCCATCGGCTGGAGCACCGCCCCGCCCATCTGCGCGCCGAGCCGCGATTGCATCGTCTCGTACGCGGCGTGCGCCGCCTCCGCGTCGGCCAGGTTCAAAGCGACGCCGCCAACGTCGGTTTTGTGAACGACATCGCCGGAACGGGCCTTCAAGACGACCGGGAACCCGATGGCCTCGGCCGCTGCGGCTGCCGCCGCCGCAGTCGCCGCGCCGCGGGTCGGCAGTATGGGCAGGCCGCACGCCTCCAGCAGGCGGGCCGCCTGGTCCAGCTCGAGCCAGCCCCCGGCGGGGCTGCGGGCGAGCGTCGAGGCCACGATCTCGCTGATCACCGGCTGGCCGGGCAGCTCTTCGGGCTCCCCAGCAGGCAGCAGCGGGCGTTGCCGCCACTGCGCGTAGCGGCAGACATGCCCCAGGGCCACCGCCGCCCGCTCTGGTGATGGCAGCTCCGCGAGTTCCGCCGCACCGGCGGGCGTGCGCGGGGCCATCTCCACGGAGCAGGCGACCACCGGCTTGCCCGCGCGCTGCGCGACGCGCGCAATGGTCTCCCGCACCGCCGCGGCCGGCATCGCCATGGTCTCGACGACGACGGTGATCACCGCGTCGATCCCATCGTCGCCAAGGACGATCTCGAGCGCCTGCTCGAGCGCCGCCGCCGTCCCGTCCGCCGTGAGGTCAACCGGGTTGGCGGTCGCGGCCTCGGGCACGAGGACCTCGCCGAGCGCGCGCTGGATCGCCTCGCCAAGCTCCGGCACGGTCAGCTCACCGCCTTCACAGGCGTCGGCGGCCAGGATCAGCGGGCCGCCCGAGTTCCCGACCAGCGCGATACGACGCCCCACGGGCAGCGGCGCGGCGAGCAAGATGGCCGAGACGTCGAGGAGTTCCTCGAGCCGGTCGACCTTGATGACGCCTGCGTTTTGCAGCAGGGCGGCGACGGTGACTTCCGGGGTCGCTGCGGCTGCGGTATGCGAGCGGGCTCCCCTCGCGCCCGCCGATGTTCTGCCCGCCTTCAGCGCCACGATGGGCTTGGCGGCGCCGACCCGCCGTGCGATGCGGGCGAACTTGCGCGGGTTGCCCAGCGACTCCAGGTAAAGCGCGATCGCCGAGGTCCGGTCGTCGTGCTCGAAGAAGCACAGCAGGTCGTTCGGGCTCACATCGAGCTTGTTCCCCACCGAGACGAAGGCCGACAGGCCCAGGCCTGCGGCGCGGGTCTGCTCGGTGAGCAGGAGCCCGACCGCACCGGACTGTGAGACCAGCGCCAGCCGCCCAGGCAGCGGATCGAGCGAGCCGAACGTTGCATTCATCCGTACGTCCGGATCGGTGTTCGCGACACCCAGGCAGTTTGGGCCGACGATCCGCATCCCGTGCGTGCGGGCGATGCTCAGCAGCCCGGTCTCGACCGCAGCGCCCGAGCGGCCCGTCTCGCCGAAGCCCGCGGTGATGACGGTGACAGCACGCACGCCGATCGAGGCGGCCTCCTCGATCACGCCAGGGACGGCTGAGGCCGGAACGGCGACAACGGCTAGGTCGATCGGCTCGGGAATCGACAGCAGCGCCGGAAACGCGGGGACGCCACAGACCGCCCGTGCGGCCGGATTGACCGGGTAGACCGTTCCGGAGAAGTCGCCGACGAGCAGGGACCGGACCACCTGATGGCCAACGTTGCCCGGGTGGCGTCCTGCCCCGACGACCGCGATCGAGCGCGGCCGGAGGATCGCCGCGACGCTGGCCACCTCCGCCGTCGCCTCCCGCTGATCACAGGACGCCCGGTACGCCGCCGTCGGCCGCAAATCGATCTCGACCCGCACTGTCGCCGCGCCGCCCTGCCGGGTGCAGCGCAAGCCGGTTGCCGCGAACACCTCCAGCAAGGCCGTATTCTGCGGCCTGACCTCGGCGATCAAGCTCAGGATCCCCCGCGTCCGCGCGTACTCCGCCAGGCTCTCAAACAGCAGGGTCGTCACGCCATGGCCGTGGTAGGGGTCGGTGACCATGAAGCTCGCCTCGGCAGCCGCCGACGGAGTGCCGACGCGGTCGTAGCTCGCCAGCCCGACCAGCTCGCCTGACACCAGCGCGACGAAGGCGATCCGGCTGTCGTAGTCCACCTCGCTGAAGCGCGCTGCCTCTTCCAGGCTGAGAGTCGACCGGGTAAGGAGCACATGCTGGTGCAGCGTGCCGGGCGACACGGCCCCATGCAGCCCGACCAGCGCCGGGGCATCCGACGGCCGGATCGGTCGGACGACGGCCGTCTCGCCGTTCCTGAGCAGCCCGTCGAACTCCCACGCCGACGGATATCCAGCCGGCATCGCCTCTTCTTTTGCGGCAGCACCCGGAGCAACCATCGTTACCGCCTCCTACATGATCGTCGGTGCGCCCGGTCCGGCATCGCCAGGGACCGAGGTCCCAGAGATGCCTAACTCCAGGCCAGGTCTTTTGACCCCGCACGCCCTTAGGCAGCTGCCCCGGATGCGGAGTTTCTTGCTGTCGTACTCATGTCCGCAACGTGCGGCTATGCCCGAATAGACCAACGGAGTACGCTGACCCAGAACGACTGGTGTGGCGGGGATCGACGGGTATCGTCCCGGTACGACGTGACCATGGGGGAGCGGGAATGCCCCAGGGGGTGAACAGGACCGGCCCGGCTACGCGGGAAACGGTCAAGACGGTGACCTCCGTGGCCGTGGATCCGTCCGCTCCGGATCAGTCCGCCGCACCGCGTTCGGCCGCAGCCGGTCACGCTGCTTCTGCTCCACGTGCTGGCCGTCCCGCGGGCGGGCTGCGCCGGCTGAGTGCGTGGCTGAGCGGACGGCGGGCGGAAACTCCAACATCCCGGCCAGCTCTCCCCGAGGGAGCGGTCACCGAGCCACCGGTTGAACTGCCTGCCGACGATCCGCTGGCCGGCTACCTGATGAATGTGGCCGCCGCCGTCGACGTCCGTGATCTTGAGTTCGAGTCGCCTGCCCTGAAGGGCCTCAAGGACGCCGGCGTCGTGCTGGCCGTCCCGCTGATCTCGGCTGGTGCTCCGCTCGGCATGCTCACCTTGGGGCCACGGCTGTCCGGAGGGGACTATTCGACCGATGATCGCCGCTTGCTGACCGCGCTGGCCAGATATGCAGCGCCTGCCATCCGGGTCGGCCAGCTAGTTCGCGAACAGCAGGCTGAGGCCCTACGGCGCGAGCGGATCGATCAGCAGCTCGAGGTGGCCCGGCTCGTCCAGCGCCAGTTCCTGCCCGAGTCGCTACCGGACCTGCCTGGCTGGCGAGTCACCGCCTTCTACCGGCCAGCTCTGACGGTGGGCGGGGACTTCTACGACTTCATTCCGCTGCCGGGCGGGCAGGTCATGGTAGTCATCGGCGACGTCACCGATAAGGGCGTCCCCGCAGCGCTCGTAATGGCTAGCACGCATGCCCTGCTGCGGGCCGCCGCGCCCCGGCTGATCAGCCCGGGGGCGGTACTG
>JBEKCN010000673.1:0-3488 GCA_050014855.1 Streptosporangiaceae bacterium
GAAGTGATCGAGTTCTGGCAGTCACGCGAGAGCCGTCTGCACGACCGGCTCCGGTACCGCAGAAGTCGTGGTGGCTGGGTAATTGAGCGGGTCTCGCCCTGACCCGGGCGGCCCGGTCCGCCGCAGGCCGCGGCGCCCGGGGCCTGCGGCGGGTACGCCCAGCGCCTGGTGCGGCATAGCATCACAGCAGGAGGAATGAGCAGGTGACCGCCCAGGGGCTTATTGATACGACCGAGATGTACCTCCGCACTGTCTTCGAGCTCGAAGAGGAGGGCATCGTTCCGCTGCGCGCCCGGATCGCCGAGCGGCTGGCCCAGAGCGGGCCGACCGTCAGCCAGACCGTGGCGCGGATGGAGCGGGACGGGCTGCTGCACGTCGCCGGCGACCGTCAGCTGTCCCTGAGCGAAGTCGGCCGGACCCTGGCCACCCGGGTGATGCGCAAGCACCGGCTGGCCGAATGCCTGCTGGTCGGGGTCATAGAGCTGCCGTGGGAGGAAGTCCACATCGAGGCGTGCCGGTGGGAGCACGTGATCTCGGAAAGCGTCGAGCGGCGCCTGTTCGAGCTGCTCGGGTATCCGGTCCGCTGCCCGCATGGCAACGCGATTCCCGGTCTCGACGAGCTCGGGATACCAGCCCAGGCCCGGGAGCGGATCCTGGATGCGGCGGGGGACGGCGGTGAGGCGATGACCAAGGCCGCTTCGGCCGAGCCGGCCCCTGTCGTCGTGCGGCGGATTAGTGAACAGATCCAAAGCGATCTCGTTCTGATGCTTAAACTCAAGCGCACCGGGATACAACCCGGACGTGAGGTAATGCTTGCGGCGAGCGACGATGGTGTGCGAGTGACGTGTGGCGACAGCACTGATGATGCCGAGGCGGTACTGCCCCCCGAGATCGCCGCGCACGTGTTCGTGTCCCGGCCGTGATGAGGCCCGTGATAAGGACGGTGCGCTGACGGGCGCGGGCAGGCCCGTCGGCAGGGCCGTCCCCGGGAGCCTGTGCCCGGGCTACGGGGCGCAGACGTGAGACCTTGGGTGGACGCCGCGGGCGAGTCGTTCCTGCCCGCGGAGATGCTGCTCGACCAGGCGGAGATGGCCGTCGTTGTCACCGACCGGCACTGCAGCCTGCTGTACGTCAACGCCTACGCGGGCCAGCTGCTGGGCGTGCCCGGGCATGCGTCCCGGTTCCTCGGGCAGTCCATCTTCAGCATCGGCTTCGCGGCCAGGGACCAGGACAAGATCACGGAGCTGGCGCGGTCCGTCCTGCACGGGCGGCCCTGGGAGGGAACCTTCGCCAGCACCCGCGAAGACGGTTCCGGCCTGCTGATCCGCGCGTACGGCGTGCCGCTGCGCCATTCCTCGGGCGCCATCGACGGCATCGCCATCTTCGCCAGGAAGTCGGCCCGGGCCACGCTCGCCGAGCGGAACCGGATCGGGCTGCTGGAGCGCATCGGGGAGCGCCTCGGCGGCTCGCTCGAACTTGGCGCGACGCTGCGCCACGTCACCGACATGCTCGTCCCGCAGTTCGCCGATCATTGCTTCATCGACCTGTTCCAGGGCGACAAGCTGATCCGGCGGGTCCAGACCAACGCCGGCGGCTGGCAGCCGCCGGCCGGGGCGTGGGCCTCCGTCGGGGAGCAGGTCCATTACCCCGAAGGTCATTTCTGCCAGCAGGCCATGGCGCGGACGGAAATCCTCGTCGTCGCGGACCTGCACGAAGGCACCTATCCGGCACCCAGCGCGGACAGCCTGCGGGCCAGTCTCGACATCGCGGTGAGCTCGGTGATCGCGCTTCCGCTGTACGCCCGGGGCGAGCTGCTGGGCGTCATGAGCCTGGCCCTGTCCGGGCTTACGGACCGTAGCGGACGGCGGCACGGCCCGGATGACCGCGACCTGTTCGGCGCGATCGCGAGCCGGATCGCGATCGCCATCGACAACGCGATGCTGTTCGAGGCGGAGCGGCAGACCGCCCTGGTGTTCCAGAAGAGCCTGCTGCCGCACGAGCTGCCCAGAATGGACGGGGTCGAGGTGGCCTGCCGGTATGTGCCGGCCGAGCCGCTGGAGACGCACGGCCAGGGCATCCAGACACAAGTCGGCGGTGACTGGTACGACGTCATCCCGCTGGCCGCGGGGCGGGTGGGCATCGTCATCGGTGACGTCGAGGGCCGCGGGGCCCGCGCCGCCGCCGTGATGGGCCAGCTCCGGGCCGCGCTGCGCGCTTTCGCCCAGGACGAGAAGGAACCGGCCGACATCCTGCGCAAGCTGGATGAGTGGTGCCGCTCCCTGGCCCCGGTCGGCACGGATCCGCTGGCCGCCAGCCCGCCCACGGTGAGCTGCACGTACCTCGTCTACGATCCCTGGTCGCGCGAGCTTTCGTTTGCCAACGCGGGGCACGACGCACCGTTGCTCGTGGTGGACGGTGAGGCGCGGCAGATGGAGATCGGCGACAAGGGCGTCCTGCTCGGCGTGCGCGGCCCGGGCATCCGCGGCCTGCCGACGTACAAGGAGGAGACGTTCATCCTCCCCCCGGGGGCCACCCTGGTTCTTTACACCGACGGCTTGACCGACCGCCGGGCCCGGGCCGGCAGCTCCGGCCACTACACGGAGGAAGAGGCGCTCGGCATGCTGTGCCGGGCGGTCAGTGCGTCGGCGTCCGGCGATGCCAACGCGATCGCCCGGGCCGCGGAGGAGTCCGTTCCCGGCGACATCGATGACGACATGGCGATCCTGGTGGTGCGCTCGCTTCCCGATGAGCTGGACGCCCGCGAGCGGGTCTTCCCGGCCGAGCCGGTCATGGTTTCTGAGGCGCGGCGGATGGCCCTGGACGCCTTCCAGGCCTGGGGCCTGGACAGCACCCAGGCCGAGCTCGCGTGCCTGCTGGTGTCTGAGGTCGTCACGAACGCTGTCCTGCACACCTCGGCCGCGGCCAGGCCGCGCCGCGAGTTCGGCGACTTCAGCCCCGATCCCGTTGCTCTGGCCGGGGACCTGTCCGCGGTACCCGTAACCGTCCCGCCCCGGGCGGCCGGGCCGGGCCCGGCCGGGAACCCGGCGGCCGCACCGGCTGCCGCCGCGCCGCTGCCCTGGGACGTACCGGTGCCCGTCGTGGACCGCCGCCTAGCGTCCTTCACCGCCACGGCGCCGAAGAATTTCGCGATGCGGCTGCGGCGGGGTTCGGCGGCTATCTGGGTGGAGGTCTTCGACCCGGACATGCGGCTGCCCCGCATCCGGACGGCGGAGGACAGCGACGAGGGCGGCCGTGGCCTTTACCTGGTCGAACAGCTCGCCACCCGGTGGGGAACCAGGCCGACGCGAAACGGCAAGGCTGTCTGGTTCGAGATGCCGATTGACGGCGAGCGGACCTGACCGACCCGAGCCGTGCGCTGCGGGCGAAGCCCGCCTCGGGGGGTCCGGGGGGTCGCCCCCCGGGTCAGCACTGCGGGCCGGCTGGAAGGTGACGTCAGTCAACGAACAGCGTCAGCCGTGCGCTGCGGG
>JBEKCN010000674.1:0-3487 GCA_050014855.1 Streptosporangiaceae bacterium
CGGCCCCTGGGCCGCGGGCCGAGGAAGCCCCCGGGCCGCGGTACCTGGAAGGGATGCGCCGATGACCACGCCGGATTCAATCGGCCCGCGGGGCTGGCTGGCTGAGCGCTGGCCGCTGCGCCGGCTGCCGAGGGCCGAATGGTCCCGGCAGGAGCCCAGCTACGCCGGCGCCCGCCCGGCGCTGATCGAGGCGGCCGTCAAGCGGGCTCAGGCCCGCCCGTCCGGCAACTGGTTCGTTCTGGCCGCCAGCCACCAGATCCGCGCCGACCGCCCGTTCGGCACGACCGTGGCCGGCGCCGAGGTCGTGGCCTGGCGGGATACCGGGGGCCGGCTGGTGGCCGGACCGGGGGCCTGCCCGCACCTGGGGGCACCGCTGGCGCTGGCCGCGGTCGACTGCGGCGCGCTCCTCTGCCGGTGGCATGGGCTGCGGGTCGGCCCCGGCCGCGGCGGCGGATGGAGCCCGCTGCCCGTACATGACGACGGCGTGCTCGCCTGGGTACGCTTGGACGCCGCCGGCGGCGAAGAGCCGCTGGAGGCGCCAGTACTGCCCGCCCGGCCGCCCCGGGCCTCCAGCGTGGATTCGGTGGCCACCCTGACCGGGGTCTGCGAGCCCGCCGACATCGTAGCGAACCGGCTCGATCCCTGGCACGGCTCGTGGTTCCACCCCTATTCCTTCAGCCGGCTTTCGGTGCTCTCCGCACCCGGCGAGGTGGATGTGCCGGACGAGGATGACCAGTTCCTGGTGTCGGTGAGCTTCCGGGTGGCGCCCGGGCTCGGGGTACCGGTGCGCGCGGAGTTCAGCTGCCCGGAGCCGCGCACGGTGGTCATGCGGATCACCGAGGGGGAGGGCGCGGGCAGCGTGGTCGAGACGCACGCCACCCCACGCGGCCGGGGCCCGGACGGCCGCCCGCGCACCGCGGTCATCGAGGCCGTGATCGCCGGCTCCGGCCGCCGGGGGTTCGCGGTAGCGAAGGCCGCGGCGCCCGCGCTGCGGCCGGTCATGCGGCGGGCCGCAGCCCGGCTGTGGCGGGACGATCTCGCCTACGCCGAGCGCCGGTACTTGCTGCGGTCAATGTGAGGCGATATGGGATCACCAGGGAGGTCAGCGTGGACCGCCGGCCAGGTGGCCAGGCATCTAGGCATCGCCGAGTCGACGCTGCGGTCGTGGCACCGCCGGTACGGCATCGGCCCGCAGGGGGCCAGGCCGGGCCGGTACCGTCGCTACTCTGAGGAGGACGTCGCCCGGCTGCGCCGGATGCTGGACCTGATCGGACTGGGCATGCTCGCGTCGGAGGCCGCCCGCACGGTGCAGGCCGGTGAATCCGAGCCCGTCCCGGCCGAACGTGATGCCGCCGACCTGATCGCCGCGGCCCGGGCCGCGGACGCCGAACGCTGCCGCATCGTGCTCGACAGCGTCCTGGCCCGCCGCGGCGTCGTGGACGGGTGGGACCTGGTGTGCCGCCCGGCGCTCGCCGCGGTCGACGCCGATCAGCGCTTCGACCCGGACTGCATGGACATCGAGCACGGGCTGTCGTGGGCGATGCTCGGCGCCCTGCATCGCATCCCCCGGGCGCCTATCTCGCCGGACACGGTGCTGGTCCTGCTCGCCTGCGTGGAGGCGGAGCACCACACCCTCCCGCTGGCCGCGCTGGCCGCCGCGCTGGCCTCGCACCGGGTTGCCGCCCACATGCTGGGTGCCGCCACGCCGACACCGAGCCTGGCGCGGGCGGTGCGGGAGACCGCTCCCGGGGCCGTGGTCCTCTGGTCCCACCGGCGGGATACCGCCGGGCCTGAGGTGCTGCGGTCGCTGCGTCCCTACCCGGTCCCGCTCTACACCGCCGGCCCCGGCTGGCCGGCCCAGCCGCTGGCGGGGACCCGGCACCTGACCGGCCTGCGCGAGGCGCTGGACGAACTCGTGGGCCCGGCACCGCCGGGGCCCGGCGGGACCGAGGGGACCGAGGGGACCGAGGGCTCCAGCGAGCGGCTTCCGCGTGGTGCTCAGCCGAGCGGCACAAGCGCTTCGTCCTCAGCCGGTGAATTGCCCCCGTCTGGCCCCGTTCGATCGCTTCAGTGACAGAGTAAGATGCGATGTCTTATTCGGACGGCGGCTAATAGAAGAAAAGTACATAAGTCGTCACTTTGCGTATCAGCGGGGTGGAGTAGGTGCGCGCTTCCCGGACGCTCGTGGCCGTCGTGGCCGGTGTGGCGCTGACCGCAGCCAGCGTGACCGCCGTGACCGTGCTGACCGCCTCGGCCGGCGTGACCCGCCCCGTTCAGGCCCGCACGGTGCCGGCCGCCGCGCTGCGGCCGGTGCCCCCGCCCGTCCGCTACGTCGCGCTCGGCGACTCCTACGCGGCCGGGACCGGGGCCGCCGATGACACCGCGGCCCAGGGGGGCTGCGCCCGCAGCGCGGACGCCTACCCCGAGCAGTGGGCCGCGCATCACGCCCACGCCTCGTTCGTCTCGGAGGCCTGCGACGGTGCCACGACGGCCGGGGTGCTCAGCGGCCAGGTGCAGGCGCTCAGCGCCCGGACCACCCTGGTTTCGCTCACGGTCGGCGGCAACGACGCCGGTTTCTCGCACGTGATGGAGGCCTGCGTGCTCCAGTTCTGGGACAGCGCCTGCCAGAGCGCCGTCTCGGCCGCCGACGCGTTCATCGCCCGCACGCTGCCGGGCCGGCTCGACGCCACCCTGCAGGCCATCCGGGCCCGTGCGCCGGCCGCCAAGGTGGTGGTGGTCGGCTACCCGGACCTGTATGACCTGTCCCAGTCGCCCGGCTGCCTCGGCCTGGGCGCGGCCAAGCGCACCGCCCTCGACCAGGGCGCGGACGCGCTGGACCGGGCCCTGTCCGCTGCGGCGGCCCGCAACGGCGCCGTGTTCGCGGATGTCCGGGGCGAGTTCGCCGGGCACGAGATCTGCGATTCCAGCCGCTGGCTGTACCCGGTCACCTTCCCGTTGGGGGATTCCTATCACCCGACCACGGCCGGCCAGGAGCTCGGCTACCTGGCCGCCTTCACCGCCGCCGGCTGACCCGTGCCAGCCCGTCACTGAGCCGTGTCACTGGGCCGTGTCACTGGGCCGTGTCACTGGGCCGTGTCACTGAGCCGTGTCACTGAGCTGGGCACGGCAGCAGCCCGTACGCCTGCTTGGCGGCGAGCACCCGGGCGGCGGCCGCGTTGACCTCGCCACGGAACGCGGCGTTCCCGGCCGCCCGGGCCAGGATGGCGCCGTCCATGGCCGTGGCCGCCGGCAAGCTCACCGACGTGATCAGGTCACCGCCCGCTCCCACGAAGTCGAGCGCCCGGGTGGCCGGGGGAATCTCGGCCACGGCCGTAGCCGCGCCCATGTCGTCGGAGACGATGACGCCGCCGAAGTGCATCTGCTGCCGCAGGATCGTGCGCAGCACCGTGGGAGAAAAGACCGCCAGATGCTGCGGGTCGATGCGGGCGTAGGTGGCGAGCGAGACCATCACGAATGGCACGCCCGC
>JBEKCN010000675.1:0-3483 GCA_050014855.1 Streptosporangiaceae bacterium
TACCGGGAGCTTCGCGAGCTGTTCGAAGCCGAGGCGCCCCGCTGGGTGCCGGACGCGGTGAACCGGCGGCTCTTCGACCGCCTGTACAACCGCCTGCGCCAGCGGCTGGCCGCGATGGCCGCCGATCCCGACGACCAGGGGCGGCAGCAGTTCGGGAAGTGGATCGCCGGGCTCCCCAGCCGCCTCGAGACATCCCCGGAGCTGCGTGAGCGCGGCGAGCGCCTCAAGCGCGACGTGCTGGGTAGCGAAGGCCTGCGGGACTGGTCCTCGCCGCTGTGGCAGAAGGCCAAGGAGGAGCTGCGGGTCCAGGCCGCTGACCCGGAGTCTGAGCTGCGCCGCCGGCTGGCCGATGCACTGGCCGCGGGGGGACGGCGCCTGGGGTCGGACCACGACCTCCAGGAGAGTCTCGCCCGGGTGGTCGAGTCCGGGGCCAGGGCACTCGCCGATCAGTTCCACGACGAGCTCGCCGGGCTCGTCACCGGGACTATCGAGCGGTGGGATGCGGCCGAGACGTCAAGCCAGCTGGAACTGCTCCTCGGGCGCGACCTGCAGTACATCCGCATCAACGGCACCGTGGTGGGCGCGGCCGTAGGGCTGGCCTTGCACGCCATCACCCTCGCCCTGTCCTGAGCGCGGCCACTCCGGCAGCGGCAGATCACATCAATGGGATGGGTAAGGATGGCATGCACAGCAACCGATCGAGGGAATGAACGAGGGAGCACAAGACATGACCGTGACGCTCATCAGCGGAGCCAACAAGGGCCTGGGCTACGAGACCGCCCGGCACCTGCTGGCCGCGGGTCACACCGTCTACGCCGGGGCCCGCGACCTCGAGGGCGGCCGCCGGGCCGCCGAGCGGCTGGGCGCACGGTTCGTCCACCTCGACGTGACCGACGACGCCTCGGTCGCGGCGGCGGCCAAGGCGATCGAGGCCGACGGAGGACTGGACGTCCTGGTCAATAACGCGGGCATCGAAGGCCGTACCCCGGACAACGGCGTCATCGGCCCTGCGGACGAGACCGCCGAGCACATGCAGGCGCTGTTCGACACGAACGTGTTCGGCACGGTGCGGATGCTGCATGCGTTCCTTCCGCTGCTGCAGCGCTCCGCCGCCCCGGTCGTGGTCAACCTGAGCAGCGGCCTGTCCAAGACGGCCGACCTGGCCAACCCGGACGGGCCGGTGCACTTCTACCCAGGGGTCGCCTACCCGGCCTCCAAGACCGCGGTCAACACCGTCACGGTGCAGTACGCCAAGGCGTTCCCGGGCATCAGGATCAACGCCGTGGACCCCGGCTACACCGCCACGGACCTCAACGGCCGCACCGGCATCCAGACTGTCGAGGAGGGCGCCGAGATCATCGTCCGGATGGCCCAGATCGGCCCAGAAGGTCCCACCGGCGGGTACTTCGACGCCAGCGGCCCGCTGGCCTGGTAGCCCGGCAGACCCCAGTCACACTGCCTCGGGAGGGCCCGCAGCCGACGCCACTGCCACCACTCGCAGGGAGAGGGTGCCGCTGTCGTTATGGTGCCGTTGCCGCTCGGCGGGCAGAATCCCCGGTACGCACCATTGAAGGCACGAAATACAGCGAGGACCGCCTTATGGCATTTGTGGCGGCTACTGTGGTGTGTCGCGCCGGCCCTGGATCTCGGCCGGTAGATCATGAAGCCCGTCATTAAGTCATGAAAAGCCCGCTTTCGGTCACCTGCCTGGAGGTGCCATGGCCGTTTCCCGGTATGTGCAGGACCGGAGTGGTGCTGCGCGCCCTCAGGCCGATGGGGTGGACAGCTGGGCTCGGGGCACGCCACTGTATGGCGTGGCCCGCTGGGCAATGCGGGTGCCGTGGCTCTGGCCGACGCTGCTGATGCTGCTGTTTGGCTGCTATCAGCTTAACCGGCCGGAAATGTGGGCGGATGAGCTGTGGAGCTGGTCGTTCGCCGCCGATCCGGTGCATCAACTGGTCGTGAGCGCGAGCAATTCCAATCCGGCCGAGCTTCTTTATGACCTGGCGCTGCATTACTGGATGGCGGCGTTCGGCGATTCGGTCGTGGCGATGCGGCTGCTGTCGGTGCTGGCCATGGCCGGGGCGGCGGCCTGCGTGACGCTGGCCGGGCGGAGGCTGGCCGGCGCGCGGGCGGGCCTGCTGGCGGGGCTGGTGTTCGCTCTGGTGCCGAGCGTGTCCCGGTTCGCTCAGGAGGTCCGGTTCTACGCGCCCGAGGTGCTGGCCGTGGCGCTGGCCACGCTGCTGCTGCTGCGGGCCCTTGATGCGCCGTCCGTGCGGCGGTGGGCGGCCTACAGCGTATGCCTGGCGGTGGTCGGTTACATCGACGTCGTCGCCCTGTCAGTGGTCCTCGGTCATGCGGCCGGGGCAGCTCTGCGCTGGTGGCAGGACAAGGACGTCCGGCAGGACCGGGGCGCCGGTGTCCTGCTCGGGTTCGCGGCGGCCGCGGCGGCCGGGCTGGCCGCCTGCGTGCCGCTGGTGGCTTTCAGCTTGAACAAGGCCGGGTCCCAGGTCTTCTGGATAGCCCGGCCAGGCCTTGACCTGTTTACCTTCGGCTCCTTTACCCGGAACCTGTTCTATTCGACGTCGGTGGCCGCAGCGGTGATCGTCCTGGCCGTGCTGGCCTGGTCGGTCTGGCGGGCAGCGGCGTTCATGACCGCGATAGCCGTGCTGCCGGTGGGCGCGGTGTGGCTGCTGTCGCAGGGCCCGCATTCGTATTTCTTCAGCCGGTACCTGCTGTTCACCATCGTGGCGTGGGCGATCTTGGCCGGGATCGGGCTCAGCCGGATTGACGTGCGGGTGGCGGCGGTGGCCGTCCTGGTCATCGCCGTTTTGGGTGCGGGCGACCAGCAGGTGATCAGGCAGCCGGGGGCGCACGAGTGGGCGGGCTACCCGCTCGGCTACGGCGGCTACTACATGGATTACGCGGGCGCCGCCAGCATGATCGCGGGCGACGCGAGGACCGGGGACGGCATCGTCTACCAGGAGGGCGACCTCTGGTGGCAGATGATCGGCCCAGGTCTGCAGTACTACCTGGGGCGGGACATCCCGCGTGGCGTGCCGGTGCCGCGGGATCTGTTCGTCGCCGGCGCGGCCCTGCCGTCAAGCCAGATCAAGCCGGTCGCCTGCAATCCTGCCGCGTGCCTGGGCGATGAGCCCCGGATCTGGATCGTCGGCAGCGGCCGCCTGATTGACCCCTACCTGGCCGTCCCGGCGAACCAGGCGGCGGTGCTGCGGCCGCGCTACCGGCTCGCCCTCACCAGGCATTTCCTCGGCCTGACCGTGTTCCTGCTGGTCCGCGACGCGCGGCCAGGATCGCCTGGCTGACCGGGCCGCAGCTGGCCCCGCCGCGGGCCCGCCCGGGAAGCCCGAAGCAAGGCCCGGTATGTAATGTTCTTCCTGATGCCTGCCAACCCGGCCATGCTCCCCCGCCTGCTCGCTGTCAGTGACCTGCATGTGGCCTACCCGGAGAACCGCCGGATCG
>JBEKCN010000676.1:0-3482 GCA_050014855.1 Streptosporangiaceae bacterium
CTGCTGGGCGGTCCGCAGCGACCCGGCGTACTCCCGGACCGCGGCGGCGATCTGGGCTAAGGGCGCCCCGGTCCCGTGCACGCCCGTGGCGAGGTTCTTGGTGAAGGCCGTGTAGCCGTCGGCGGCGTCCCCGGTCCACTCGGCCGCCGACCGGACGTCCGCCGTCACCTGGCCCGTGCTGTCCGCCAGGCTCCCGGCGCCCCGGGCCGCGGTCTTCAACTGCGCGGCCAGCTGCTCCAGCATCGCCGGGTCCCCGCCCGGCATGACGATCGCGCCGCTCACAGCCGGCCGCGCGCGATGTCCCTGGACCTGTTCACCAGGTCCTGCTCGGTCTGGGTGTACGTGCTGGCCGTCGTGGTCAGCCCGCTGGACACATGGCGGTAGGCGGTTCCCAGGTCCAGGAACGCCTTCGTGCCCTGCTCCGCCGCGCCGCTGAGCGCTGACGCCAGGCCCGCATGACCGGCCGCCCCGCCCATCGCGGTGATCGCCTGCACCGCGTCAGCGGCAATGGCCTCGCAGCGGCCGAGCAGGCCAGTGATGTCCTGGCTGCCCTCAGCCAGCCGCCGGGCATTGACCGAAAATCCCTGGCCCACCTGATCTGTCCCTTCCCGCCGAGCCGGTCAGCCGGCCGTTCTGGCCCGCCCCTTCGCGTCGCGGGGCACGCCGTGTTGCCGTGTTGTCGCCTTTCTGCAACACGCAGACGGGACTCAGATGGTTCATCCACCGGGGTTCGGATGGAAAGGGGGATCGGGGAACAGGCCCTCCAGGGCTGGTGATGATCGAGCACGGCACCCGCTATTTCAGGAGCGGGCGGCGCCGGAAATCCCTTGCCGGAACGCGGCCAGCGCATCGGGGTAGCCGGCCAGCTGGTACGGATGCCGCCCTGGCTCGGGCGGGCCGCTATAGCTGGGCACGGTCAGCGGCACCAGCGGGACATCGAGGATGAGCTGGTAGCCGGCGTGCTGCCAGGGGGCCAGCACCGGTTGCGCGGACAAATCGGAGACTGGCTGATCCTCGGGCAGGAATACCTCGGCGTACTGCAGGCGGCCGCCGAGCAGCAGGCCGAGGTCGTTCACCCCGGCCGGGTTGGCCGCATCCGCGCCCAGGCCGGGCAGCAGCGGACCGGGAGGGACAGCCTGGTCAGGGGCCACGTGCTGGACCGCCCAGTAGACGCCGATGCCGTGGTGGGCGTGCAGCCAGGCGAGCATGCGGGCGATGAACGCCGGGTCGTCCTGGCCGCCGAAGCTGTGGAAGTCCAGGCCCCACTCGGGGATGGCGATGGGCTTGCCGGTGAGCTGGGACAGCTGCGCGAGCCAGTCGAGGCCCCCGGGCTGGGTGAGGATCTGCCGCCACTTCGCGTCGTGGTCCAGTTGGCCGGAAGCGGTGTGCGGGTAAGTGTCGTTGGGGCCGCCGTACCAGTCGTAGATGTCGGTGCCCACCAAATCCACGTAGGAGGCGCCGGGCCAGGCGTCGGTGGCCGCGGCGGCGCCGGGGAAGGTGGTCCACAGGAACCGGAAGTGCTGCCCCGGCACCGACCGCATGGCGTCCACGGCGTGCCGCCAGGCCAGGATGTAGCAGTCCGGCTCGGCGCGCGGGCATTTCCGCTCGCTCCAGTTGTACCAGTCGGCGGTCATCTCCCGGCCGAGGTCGATGATGGCGCCGGGGAAGCCGTCTTTCACGAGCAGCGCGCCGAGCGCGCGGAACCTGCCGTCCTCCGCGCCGGTGGCGGCAGCCGCCAGCGCGGCGCTGGGCTGCTCCCAGTAGCCGGGCGCGGTGTCCGGGGTCCCCTGCCGCAGCAGCGCGGCGGCGGGTGAAGATGATGGGCTGGCGTGCGGCCACTGGCCGAACACGAACAGGATGATCGCGGCCGCCGCGATCAGGGCCGCAGCCGCCAGGACTCCAAGCAGCGCCCGGGGCCGCCGCGAGAGCGGCGCGCGGCGCGCCACCTCACCGTCCTGCCGCGTCGCCGTGGTGCAGGTCCACCGTGCGGTAACGCAACATGGGGCTGCCGCAGACCGGAACGGGCGCGCCGCCGGGCAGGACGCCGAGGAGGAGGAGGTGCTCGCGGATCTGCCCGAGCGCTGTTCCGTAGGCGGGGCGGCTGGTCACGCCTACACGGTACGTCCGGCAGCACATTCCGCCACGTCCCGAACTGGCCAGCCGGACGGCCCGGGCGTGTACGCCGACCCCGCGGGTCACCCCTTTTGCCTAATCCGGCGACCCCGCTGGCCGCCACCCATTCCCGAGGACCCCTGAGCCCCGCCCGGCTACGTTTAGAACGACTGATCTTCCATCAAGCTGATCTGGACCGAAAGCGACTGTTGTTCTGATGGGTCTTAGCCAGGAGGCACGGAAGCAAGCTTGGTGGTACCGAGCTGTCCACCAGCGCATTGGAATTTGTCGCCGATGCCACCGGCTGGACAAGACGAGCAGATCGGGTTCTTTCCACGGCCTGGGCAAATACTATGGCTGCAGCAAGGAACGAGGCTATGGGGGAGTCAATCCGACTAGGAATTGCCCGACCCGGCTCAGTTGCGTGAGGTATCCACGACGCTGGTTTGAGCGCCTAGCGCCAACTCGGCGCCTCCCGTCGGCGTCGGCTGAGTCGGCTGAGTCGGCGTGCCGGAAACGACCTAGGCTGTTGCGGCTTCGCCGACGGCCGGTCATTTACTAGTGAGCTGCCTCGTACTCCTTCACGACCGAGGCGGGGATGCGGCCGCGGTCGTTGACCTGGATGCCCCGGTCTTTGGCCCAGGCGCGGATGCCAGCAGTCTGGTCGCGGCCGGCCACTGAACGCCCGGGCCGCCGACGGCTGCTGCTGGTCGCCGGGCTGGCCTTGCGAGCCCGGGCCACGAAGGGCTGCAGGCCGTCGCGGATCTGCTGGGCGTGCTTGCCGCACACGTCGACCTCGTAGGTGGTGTCAGCGAGGCTGAAGTGCAGCGTCTCCTCCGCTTCCGCGTTGCCGTCGTCCAGATCGCAGAGCAGCGTTATTTGAACCTTTTGCGCCATGTCATCTCCTGAGTGCGGGCGTCCTACCGGAAGGATCGCTCATCGTATTCGCCGTGCCGAGTAATCATATAAGTAATTTTGCATTAAATCATACTGGCAGTGATCCTGCGACTGTATAGGAGCTGCCGGCGCGGCAAAGTTGCGCGGTTAGTGGAATGAGTTTCCGGTGCGTGCACGCTACCAGCAAAGGGATGCAGCAGGTGGCACGAGGGCCATCCACCGTTGGCGAGCAGCCAGTCACAGGTCGCCATATCTTATGGGTTAGTCATGAACAACGTCGGCGGGGGAGGTGATCGCTGGCCAAGGGATCTGATCGTGAATCGACCGCATCACCCGGACGCAGTGTGCCGCGTTTGTCGGCTATCCAATCGGCGAGCCGATGGCTGCGGCGTAGACGGCGTTGCGGCGCAACGGGCTCCAGACCGCATGCCAGGCGGCCAGCCGAAGCGCGGGCCGACCGCGGCGGGAGAGGG
>JBEKCN010000677.1:0-3481 GCA_050014855.1 Streptosporangiaceae bacterium
CCGCGATTACCCGATCTGGGTCGGCCCCTAGGTTGAATTCAAGGGCCGGTTTGGGCAGGCGCGCCGAGAGCAAGTTCGGGGCTCCGCTCCGCCGGGCAACAGGGGAAACCGGCGGCGTGCAGGGCGCCGCCGCAGATGACGTCCGGTAGTGACCTTGCTCACTATCAGACCGCACAAAAAGACCACAGAAACGCATTCTGCAAGCGGCCCGGCTGCGTTCTTCTGGGCGTTCCGGGAGCGGCCGCTTACGGTCGGCCGATAGCGGCCAAGCGCGCAGGTCAGCGGTGGAGTTCCCCGATAAACCCCACGGACGCCGGCCGACCGGGCAGCGCCCCCGCATCTCACGTCTGAGCGCTGCCGTCTGCTTCAGCCCCCCACAAGCGGGCCGAAAAGCGGGACAATACGGATTTCTTTACCAACCTTTGACGGACTTGTATCCATCCGTTTATGCTCACGGCCTGTTAGGCGCTCCGAAGGCTGTTCGCACCAGGTGACATCAAAAAGCACCGCGTCCAGCCCTCTTCCGTGAGCGCACCCAGCCCGGGAAGGAGCCTTTTGGGCCGCCCAGAAAAACCCGCACATATCCGACGTCCGCACCGACTGGCAATCGCCGCGGCGGCGCCCACGCTGTTCGGCTTGGCCGCGGCGCTTAGCTTGTCAGCACAGGCAGCACCCGCGGGTGCAGCAACCGCCCCGGCTACCGCGCATCACGCTGTGGCCGCCGTCCACACGGACTCCGCATCCGCCCTGATGTCCTTGGCGCGGAACGCAGCGGCGCAGAACGCCGCGGCGCACGTGGCGCACGAGGCGCACGTGGCAAAGTCCGCGCTGCCGACCCAGTACACCGTCCGCTCGGGTGACTCGCTGGCTGCGATCTCCCAGCGCTTCTACCACAACGCGGACGCGTGGCCCGTGCTCTACTGGGCCAACCATCACCAGATCCACTGGGCGAACGAAATCAAGATCGGGCAGGTTCTGGCCGTCCCGGTCAAGTCAGGGGGGCAGATCCCCAATCCGCCTGCGCTTCTCGGGCCCCCCGCGGCCCCCGCCCCCGCGCCGGTGCAAGCCAGCGCAGCGTCCGTACAGACTGCGCCGGTCCAGACCGCGCCCGTACAGACTGCGCCCGTGCAGTCTTACGTGCAGGCTGCCCCGAAGGCCGCTGCCGCGGCCACCTATTCTGGTAGCGGCTCGTTCCAGTCGTGCGTGATCGCCCGCGAATCGGGTGGCAACAGCCAGGTCATGAACAGCAGCGGCCACTACGGCCTCTACCAGTTCAGCGCATCGACCTGGGCTGCTTACGGGGGTTCCCCCTCGTCGTTCGGCAACGCCAGCGCGGCGCAGCAGAACCAGGTGTTCAACAACGCGATCGCCGCGGGCGGCCAGTCCAACTGGTCGGCCTACGACGGCTGCTGATCAGCAGCTGGACACCACGGGCGGCTAGTGGAGCCGCCTAGCACATCAATAAGGGCAGGCAGGTCGGCGGCGCATGTCCGCTGGCCTGCCTGCCCGCGTGTCTGCCCGTCCGCCTTTCCCCAGGAAGCCGGAAACCACCCCTTACGTCGAAGCCAGAAACCACCCCTTACGTCCCAGCGATCCCGGGCCTACCGTGGCCCACGAGAGTGTGGTCGAGGGGAGCCGGGATGCGCCGCATCGTCTGCCGGGAGTTCGGCCCGCCGGAACATCTGAGGCTGGCGGTGGTTCCCGATCCCAAACCAGGCCCCGGCGAGGTCCTCGCGCTGCTCGACCCGGACATCCCCGGGGGCGTGCAGGACGGCTCCTCGCATGGTGGTGTTCCCCTCAGTTGCGGTCGTCCGTCGCCGGGCGGTCAGCGCCGGCCCGGCTAGGAGGCCACTGAATAACCCTGTTTGCGATCAAGGAGCAAGCAGCTGACCTGCGGCTTTGCGACATTGATCATGGGAAAATGGGACTTATTCAGCGCGCTCCTAGCGGCAGCTCAGCTGCTGCCGAAGACTTGCTTCGCGACGGACATCGCGGAGATGGCCTTCGGCCACCCCGCGTAGAACGCCAGGTGGGTGATGGCCTCGATCAGCTCCTCCTCTGTCGCGCCGTTGTCCCTGGCGAACTGTAGGTGGTAGGTGAGCTGCTCGGCGTTGCCCCGTGACCAGGTGCAGCAGGGGCGGACCTGGAGGGCTGCACTAGAACGGGGTCGGGATGTGCCGCAAGGAAAGGTCCGGTTCCACATAGCCGTCGGCTTGCTGCCGTTTGGTCAGCTTAATATCCCGGTCGGCGAGGGGCTTGTAGGGGACCTGGCTGAGCAGGTGGCTGATGATGTTGAGCCGGCCGCGCTTCTTGTCGTCGGTGCGCGCGACGTACCAGGGCGCCCACGCGGTGTCGGTCGCGGCCAACATCGCGTCGCGGGCCCGGGAGTAGTCGTACCAGCGGCTGTAGGACTTCAGGTCCATGTCCGACAGCTTCCAGATCTTCCGCGGGTCGTTGATGCGGCTCTCCAGGCGCTGGGTCTGCTCGTCGGCGCTGACCTCGAGCCAGTACTTCAGCAGCAAGATCCCCGAATCGACCATCACCTTCTCCACCCCCGGCACCAGCTGCAGGAACCGCTCGGTCTCCTCCGGGGTGCAAAAGCCCATTACCGGCTCGACGCCCGCCCGGTTGTACCAGCTGCGGTCGAAGATCACCACCTCGCCGGCGGCCGGGAGGTGCGGGATGTACCGCTGGGTATACATCTGCGACTTCTCGCGCTCAGTCGGGGCGGACAAGGCAACCACATGGAACACACGCGGGCTCACCCGCTCGGTGATCCGCTTGATCGTGCCGCCCTTCCCGGCGGTGTCCCGGCCCTCGAACACGATACAGATCTTGGCTCCCGACGCCTTGACCCACTCCTGCATGGCCACCAGCTCGCCGTGCAGGACCCTCATCTCCCGCTCGTACGGCTTGCGCTTCATCTTCGGGCCCGGGCCGGCTCCGGCCCCCTGCCCCGCTAGCCCCCACGGCGCCCGGGTCCCGGCGGCGTGGTGTTCTTCCTTGTCCTTCTGCTTGGCCATATCGCTTACCTCTGACGGGTGTAGTGATGTGAGTGCGATGACCCCGTGATACGTGCGGAACGGCCCCGATTTAGCGCACACACCGGCACGATCCCCGCGGCGCATCGATCACGGGAGGGACTGTCCTTGGTGCACAGCGCGAACATTCGGGAATGTCCAGTGAGGTCCGCTAGCGCGAATCAGGCGAGCGCGTCGCAGTTGAGGTCAGGGTGGCGGCCCTGGGGACCCCGCAGTTCGCGAACGAGACGTAGCGGTCCCGCTCAAGAACGACGATCTCGGCTGACTCATCCAGCCGCCTGAGCTGCACACCCGTCGAGGCACCGGCCGCGACTCCGCCCACGATCACCGTCTTCATCTCATCACCCCTATCCGCCAGGGCCACGCCCCGCTATTTTCTAATTACTATGTGTGCTCGTGCCGACGCATCACCCATCGGGGGTGAAGGGTCGCTCGGCGTC
>JBEKCN010000678.1:0-3481 GCA_050014855.1 Streptosporangiaceae bacterium
ATGGTGCTGCCCCTGCACATCTTCGAGGACCGGTACCGTCAGATGGTCCATGAGTTGCTGGATGGCCCCGAGCCCCGCCGGTTCGGCGTCATCGCCATCCGCAAGGGACGGGAGACCGGGATCGAAGGTGTCTCCTCACTGTACGAGGTCGGCTGCACCGCGACGCTCCGGCAGACCGAGGAACACGACGATGGCCGCTTCGACTTGATCACCGTGGGTACCCAGCGGTTCCGCCTGGAGTCCCTCGATGAGTCGCGTCCCTACCTGCAGGGCGACGTCGAGTTTCTGCCCGAGGACGACGGGGACTCGGCCGGGGCCGGCCGCGCGGCCAGCCTCGTCGCGGCCGCGTTCCGCGACTACCTGGAGGCCCTCGCCGCCCGCGGCCTAGCCCAGATAACCATCCCTGACCTGCCCGAAGAACCCGTCTTGCTGTCCTACCTGGTCGCCGCGACCATGATCGTCGATCTGCCGGACCAGCAGGCCCTGCTGGCCGAGCCGGACTCGCTGAGCCGCCTGGCGGCCGAACGGGCCCTGCTGCAGCGGGAAACGACGATGCTGCGTACCCTCACTGCCCGCCCGGCTCCCGACCTGCGGTACGCGCCCTACAGCCCCAACTGACCGGCCCAACTGACCGGCCCAACTGACCGGCCCAACTGACCGGCCCAACTGACCGGCCCAACTGACCGGCGCAGCGGACCGGCGCAGCGGACCGGTGCCGGTCAGCCGCAGCGGACCGGCACCGACAGCGGCAGATCCCGGGACGACCGGCCGACCTGCACGGTGAACGTGCCGGGCGGCCAGACCCACGCCGCTTCCCGTTCGCTGTACCGGGCGAAGGCGCGGGCCGGGATGCGCAGCCGGACCTCGGCGGCCTCGCCGGGGACCGCGCTCACCCGGCCGAATGCGGCCAGGGCCCGCACCGGGCGGCTTTCGTCCGGCCCGTGCTCAGAGTCCGGCAGGCCCTCCCACCAGGTGAACATGGTGGCCGTACGGTGCTGCGCCGCGATCAGGCGGCCGTCCGGGGCGCGGAACTCCAGCCGGGTACCCGGCTGGCCCCTCACCGGGTCGGTCAGCGACGACGGCGGCGGCTCGGGCACCAGTTCCCAGGTGATACAGCCCGGCGCGGCGGTCACCTGCGCGCGCCCGGCCAGCGCCGTGCGCAGCGCGTCGGCCGGCCGGGACACGCTCACCTGGTTGACGGCCGCGCTGCCGCCGCCCTGGGTGACCGGGGCCAGCGCGTTCGGGCCAATGACGGCGAGCGTGCCCAGACCGTCCGGGTCGAGGGGGAGGACCTCCGGGGGTTGGCGAGCAGGGTGAACGCGGCCGCCGCGGCCCGCCGCAGCAGCGCCGGGTCTGCGAGCGAACCCGGCTCTGCCCGCCCGTTCCCGCGGTCAGCCCATCGATCCCGTTCGAGCCGCGGAGCTCGTTCGGGCCGTCGAGCTCGTTCGGGCCGTCGAGCCCGTTCGGGCCGTCGAGCCCGTTCGGGTAGCCGACCTCCGGGTCGTCCGGGGACGGGTCCATGTACGGGTTGGACTGGGTGGGCCAGCCGGTGATCCGCGCCGTGCTGTACTCATTCCAGTCCGCGCCGTAGACCAGCGGGATGGCCGGCAGCTGGGTGGTTGCCCGGCATCAGCCGGGGGAGCAGGAAGTTCACCGTGATGGCCACCCACGCGGTGACCACGTAGATGGCGAGCTTGCGGGCCAGTGCGGTCATGCGTGCCTCGCGTAGGCGTCGCAGCCGCAGCTCTGGCGGCGGATCAGCGTGGTCGGCAGCACGACGTCGCGGTCGGCTGGGGTCTGGCGGTCGATCATGGAATAGAGCACCTCGAAGGCTGTCGCGCCGAGTTCCCGGATGCGCTGGCGGACCGTGGTCAGCTGGGTGTGCAGGTGCCGGGCCACCGGTATGTCGTCGAACCCGGTCACGGCCACGTCCCCTGGGACGCTGATGCCATGGCGTTCCAGCGCGTAGAGCACGCCGATGGCGGTCTGGTCGTTCGCGCAGACGATTGCGCGCGGCAGTGCTTTTCGCGCGGCGAGCAGGTGGTTGATCACCCGCGCGCCGCCGCCCGCGGTGTAGTTGCCCTGCCACTGTGGGCCGTCCATGAACTGCGCGCCCGCGGCCGCGACCTCGGTGGCCAGCGTGCCCAGCCGGGCGATGCTGTCCGGGCTGTCCGCGAAGCCGCCGATGTAGCCGATGGAGCGGTACCCGTGGTCGTACAGCAGGTGCCGGGCCAGGTCCCGCATGCCGGCCGCGTTGTCGCTGCGCACGTTGGCGGTCAGCGGCGTGGCCACCCCGGCCATCGTGACCACAGGGACCTGGCGCCCCAGCCACTCGACCTGGTCCGGGTCGAGCACCCGGTCGTGCAGGATGATCCCGTCGCTCTTGCGGGCGAGGGCGAGCGTACGGCCGCCCGGGTCGTGCTCGTCGAGACCGACCGAACGCACCAGGATGTCGAAGCCGCGCCGCTGGGCGGCTTCCGCGATGCCCCGGTTGATCATGTCGGGGAACTGCAGGCTGTCTTCCTCGTCGGCGAACAGGTCATCGGGGTCCCGGGATGCCCAGGGCAGCCGGATGATCACCCCAGCGACTTCCTTCAGCCTGACGCTCAGTGCCCGGGCCGCGCCGTCCGGGATGAAGCCCAGGTCGGCCACGGCCTGCAGGACCCGGTCCCGGGTTTCCGGCCGCGGGTTGCGCCGCCCGTTCAGCACCCGGGACACCGACGCGATCGATACTCCGGCCGCCCGGGCTACGTCATAGATCGTCGGTGCCATGCTGACGGCCAGGCCGCTGGCCGGCGCCCCCGCCGCGCCGGCGGTTCCGGGCGTGCTGGACCCGTTCGGTGTGATATCCACCACGTGGGGCGGGACCCGAACCGGACGGCTGGTGCCCGCGGTTGGCTCCGCGTTCACCGACGATTCCGCGTCCACAGCCGGCTCCTTCCGGTGCGGCAGACCCGGCGCAAATGCCTGGCCCCGTCTGGCCGGTAAGCGCTTACCGGCTCGCCTGCAGGCTACGACGGCCACCCGATCCGCTTAATAGCTACCGCTATGACCGTTACGGGAAAGTGACATGGGGTATGCGCCAGCCGTCCCGGGCAGCGCCGGCCCGGGCTCGCCGCCGTCCCGGCCCGTCCCGGGCGGCCAGAATGCCCGTCTGCACCGGGCCTACCTGGCCTGACGTGCGGCCCGTCAGGAAAGCGGCGGCCAGTCAGCCGGCCGGCCTTGCGCCGCGAGCCGTGATACGCAATGGGGTTTATGGGGTGTTTTCATAGCCCTCCGGAGGGCCCTGACACACGGCTGAAACATCGGCCCGTCGCTGGCCTGAGGCGTTACCGGCCGCGTAACAAACGGGAAATGAGCCGGAAACCCGCACATGGGAAACATGGACCGTTCGGTGAAAAGACACCGGAGTGGCCGGGGTGGGTCCGTATAGGCCCATGGGGGGAGACCCCCTGGAAACCACCCGAAAGGCCCTTCCAAG
>JBEKCN010000679.1:0-3478 GCA_050014855.1 Streptosporangiaceae bacterium
ATGGTGAGCAGGCCGGCCCGCTGCAGCACGATGAGAGCGCGGCCTGCGCTGTCCCGGTCCGGCCGGGTGCTGGGCCCGAGACCGGCGAGGTAGTCGCAGGCCGCGGGCGCGGAAAGGACGACGGCGGGAATCCCATGTCCGTCCAGCAGCGCGACCAGCGCCAGCAGCGATTGCGCGGGTATGTCGGGTGACAGCCATTCCGCCTGCTCGAAGCAGAAAGTCCAGGTGACGGCGGCGGCCGGCAGCGTGTCACCGGCCACTTCCGTCATCTGCTCCCGGCGGCGTATGAACGCATCTTGATAATCGCGGCACGTCCACGCCGAACTGCTGATCACGGCGCACGCCTGAGCCAGCGCCATCGGCTCGCAGCCGAGGTCTTTGACCAGGTCGATGGCGCCAAGACGGCGATCCGGGTCGGCGCTGAGCCGGCCCATGAGGTAATTCAGCGCTTCACGGTGGCTGTACAGCCCGACCGGCAGGGACACCGCCCCGCCGGGCATCGCCACGGAATCAGCCGTCGTGACGAGTACCCGGCCGGTCGGGCCGGCCGGCCAGAGCCCGCGCAGATCCGCCGTGCTGGACAAGTCGTCCAGCACGACGAGCCACGGCCGGCCGGTCTCGTTCAGCCAGCCGGTGAAGCGCGCCGCGACCGATTCGGCGTTGCCGACGGGAGTGCTCCCGGAGATGGCGGCCGCCGCTTCACTGAAGGCGGCCAGCACGGACGTCCGGCTCGTGGCCAGGGCCCACACCAGCAGTTCGATGCCATGGGACTGCCACAGCGATTCCGCTGAGGCGATGGCGAGCTGTGTCTTACCGGACAGCCGCAGCCAGTCCGAGCGGGCCGGCCCGTCCGCCTGGGCGGATACCAGGGCCACGGTCGCGCCGGGCACCAGCGACGCCCCCAGACCTGGCGCGGACTCCGGCCGGGCGCTGAACTCATCGGCCCGGGCGGGTACCGCGCCCACCCGGACCGGCCAATGAACCGAAGTACGCCGCGAATCCGCCAGCTCTGTGGCCAGACCGTCCGAGGCGGTCATGCTGTACATCACCTTCCGTACCGATAGGGCGCATGCGTGCGTTCTGTCTCCGCACCGTATCTCCCGGGACACCGTGCACCAAGGTCGTGATCTTCAGGCCCGGCAGCACGACCGGCTTTGACCAGGCTGGCCGGGTTCCGGTGAGGTAAATAACCCGGAGGGTTTTCCGCATTCCCAGGCACCGCCCATCGGGCACTGGGCCCGGAGGGCCTGCGCGTCACCGTCGCCTACGCATTAACGTCTTCCCCTCGGCACCCGCATCTTGTGGTGGCACGGTATAAGGCCTTGGGCCCGTATCGCAGCGGTTCGCCAGCAAAAGGGCCATAGGTGAGCGTGAACGCTGCCGAAAGTCCTCCGAATTGGCTTAGCTGGCGGGTAGCCGCGGCGCTGTCTGGCACTATTCGCCGGCTAGTTCCCGGCTGGCTGGCGATCCGCGCAGTAAATACCCTACTGGGTAACAAGAGGCAGAAACGACGCAAGAGTCATGGCGGTGGCGCTGTAACTTATGCCGGGGTTTCAGTGTCACCGGAAATGCCGGCGCGCCGTTATTTCTTGCCGGAGCGATAGCGGAAGAGCTAATGAGCACATCGCGGGGGTCAGCCGCCTGGTCTGCCCGGGACACAGGCGTTCGGCTGATAGCCCGCCCGGCCTCTCACCAGCCCTGCTGGCGGCCCCGCTCCGGCTGCTCCGGCCGCCTGGCCCGGAAGCTGTGCCGGTAGACCTGCGGGCTGGTACGCAGGACCCGCCCGAAGTGCCTGCGCAGATTGCCGGCCGTGCAGAATCCGCTGCTGTGCGCGACAGCCTCGATGGGCAGGTCACTTGTCTCCAGCAGCCGCTGCGCGAGATGGACCCGTTCCCGCATGATCCACTGATAGGGCGTGGTACCCGTGCGGGCCACGAACCGCCGGGCAAACGTGCGCGGGCTCATCGCGGCCCGGGCCGCCAGGTCAGCGACGCTCACCTCCTCGTCAAGGTGGGCGCGTAGCCAGGCCACGGTGTCGGCGAACAAGCCTGCATCATCCAGGGCCGGCATCGGTGTCTCGATGAACTGGGCCTGGCCGCCGTCGCGGTGCAGCGGCACCACGAGGTCACGGGCGAGCCGGCTGGCGATCTCAGTGCCGTAGTCGCGCTGCACGACATGCAGGCACAGGTCCAGGCTGGCGGCGCTGCCCGCCGAGGTCAGCAGGTCTCCGTCGTCGACGTAGAGCACCCCGGGGTCGACTGACACCCGCGGATAGCGGCGGGCCAGCTCGGCGCACTCCGACCAGTGCGTCGTGGCCGGATGCCCGTCCAGGATGCCCGCCGCGGCCAGGACGAACGCGCCCGTGCACAGCGACAGCAGGCGGCAGCCTCGCCCCCGGCCCGCGCGCAGCGCCTCGAGTACCTCGGCCGGCACCCGTCCGGGCTGCGCGGTGGGCAGGACAACCACGGTGTCCGCGGTTTGCAGCGCTTCCAGGCCGTGCGGGACCTGCATCTGAAAGCCGGCGTCCAACGTTACCGAAGCCTCGCGGCCGCAGACGGTCAGGCGGTACCAGGGCACCCCGAAATCCCCGGCATAGTCGCCGCCGAAAATATCGCAGATCACCCCCACCTCGAACGGGGACACCCCGTCGTAGACGACGAGCGCGACCATGTGCGGACGTGGCGCCGGCGGGCCCGGTGAGCGCCGCGGAATCATGGCAGCTTTGTCGCGCACACTGTCAATGATGCCACTTTCACCGATCGGGGTCCGGTCCGACGATGGAAGGATGCGAAGCATCGACGTGACGCGCCATCCGGACCAGAGCCGCCCGGATCCGCGGTGCGCACGGTCAGCCACCCTGGTGGTGCGGGAGTCGCACGGGTCAGGGCCGCTCGCCGCGCGCCCGCGCCGGTTCACGGACCGGCTCCTGGCGCACGTATTCGGTCCGTTGCTCGACCATCAGCTGGCCGCCGGGCGGCTGCCCGAGTCAGGTCAGCTGCTGGCTGCCCGGGCCCTCGCCCTCGTCTGCCTCGGCAGGCGCCGGGCGCTGGCCCGGAACTGGGAACGCCTGCTGGCCGCGGCCCGGTGCCCCGCTGCGCCGGGCCTGGCCAGGACACTGCTGTGCCGGGACCGGATCCTCGCGGCCGAGCCGGACATCTGCGAGATGGTGGCCCGCTTGCGGGCGCCGCTCCCGGTGGCGGCCCGCGGGGTCGCCGCGGCGGAGGTGCTCCTGACCGACGCCGCAGGCCCGCTCTACAACCGGCACAACCAGGCCGCATTGCCCGCCTTGCTGCGCTCGGCTATCGCGCTGCTCGACCCTGCTGCGTCACTGGCCGAGCCGGCCGTGGCCTGAGGTCAGTTCGGCAGGCGTTCGAAGACGTAGAGGTGGTTCAGGCCGAGCTGGAAGCGGCGGTGCTTGTGGCGCCGCCAGAGTGGGGCGATGAAGATGGTGTCCAGGTCGGCGGGCTTGAATCCGTGG
>JBEKCN010000680.1:0-3474 GCA_050014855.1 Streptosporangiaceae bacterium
CCGCTGGGGGTGGCCGTCGGCGCCTCGGCCATGCTCATCGTGTTCGCCGCCGAGGCCATGGGCCTGCTCGCGGTGGCGGTGTTCATCGCCCCGCTGCTCGTCACCCAGGTAGCCTTCCGCCGGTACGCCGGGATCCGCGCCACCTACCTGCAGACGGTACGGGCGCTGGCCCGGGTGACCGAGATCGGCGGCTACGTCGGGACCGGGCACGCCGACCGGGTCAGTCTGCTCGCGGTGGCGGTCGGCCGGGAGCTCGGCATGGCCGAGCCCGGGCTGCTGGAGCTGCAGTATGCCGCGCTGATCCACGACATCGGCCAGCTGTCGCTGCGTGACCCGATCCCGGGGGGCGCCACGGTCCTGGTCTCTCCGGAGGACCAGCGGCGGATCGCGGCGCTGGGCGCCGAGGTCATCGAGCAGGCCGACATGCAGGACAGCGTGGCGGAGATCGTCCGCCGGCAGAGCGATTCGTACGGCGGCCCGGCCGGCTCCCGTGGGCAGCAGCCGGTCCCGCCGCTGAGCAGCCGCATCATCCGGGCGGTCAACGCCTTCGACGACCTGGTCGGCAATTCCGCCGACGCGGGCCGGGCCGCCACGGTGATCGACCGGCTCCGGCTGGACGCCAGCGCGGAGTACGATCCGCAGGTGGTCGGCGCCCTGGGCCGGATCATCGCCCGCCGGTCGATGTTGCCTGCCTGACCGCCCTGCTGACCGCCCGGTGTCCCGGCTGCCTGACTCGGCCCCGCTGGCCGCCCGGCGTCCTGACCGGCCCTATGCTGCTCTGTTGTCTGGCCGGCCGCGGGGCCGGCGACGGCCGGCCGGAGAAGGGAGCAGCGGTGGCGGAGGTCCGAGCGGAGATGGTGGCGAACGTCTGGAAGGTGGTCGCCGCGGAGGGCGAGCAGATCGGCGCCGGCGACACCCTGGTGATCCTGGAATCCATGAAGATGGAGATCCCGGTGCTGGCCGAGGAGCCGGGCACGCTGTCCCGGCTGCACGTCACCGAGGGTGACGTCGTACAGGAGGGTGACCTGATCGCGGTGCTCGACTGAGCCCGGGCCCGATTCCGCAGGGGCCCGGCTGAGCGGTGCCGGTCCAGCGGGCCCGACTGAGCGGCTCAGACGCCGGTTGTCGCACGCGGGTAGGCGATCTCCGGGTCGGTGACCACATTGACCAGGTAGGGCACGCCCGCGTCAAAGGCCCGCCGCAGTGCCGGGCCGATCTGGCCCGGCTCGGTGACCAGCTCGCCGGCCCCGCCCAGCGCCCGCACCACCTCGTCATAGCGGCAGCCCGGCTGCAGATCGGCGGCGACGTCGTACCCATACAGGGCGCGCATCGGATGCCTTTCCAGTCCCCAGCCGCCGTTGTTGCCGCACACCATCACGACCGGCAGGTTGTGCCGGACGAGCGTGTCGGCGTCCATCAGGGAGAAACCGGCGGCCCCGTCGCCGAGCAGCAGCACCACCTGGGCCGACGGCCGGGCCAGCCGGGCCGCGATCGCGTAGCCGAGGCCGGTGCCCAGGCAGCCGAACGGCCCCGGATCGAGCCAGTGCCCCGGCTGGGCCGGTTCGGTGTACTTGCCGGCGAACGAGACGAAATCCCCGCCGTCGCCGATCACCACTGCGTCGTCGGCCAGCAGCCTGGTCAGCTCTCCGTAGATACGCATGGGGTGGATGGGCCGGGCGTCGCTGGCGAGCAGCTCCGCGTCCGCGGCGATCGCGGCCCGGCTGGCGTCCTGCAGCCGGGTCAGCCACTCCTGCCGGGCGCGGGCGGCCCGGTCCCGCGCCGGGCCGCCCGCGGTGGGCCCGGCCACGGCGGTCGGCCCGGCCAGCTCGGTGCCCAGCCCGGTGAAGAACGCGGCGAGCCCGCCGGCCGCCGACCCGGCGAGCGGGCAGTGCGTGGCGAGCTGGCCGGGGGAGTCGGCGACGTGCACCACCTCGGCGGCGTGGCCGGCGGGGCCGAACTGGCCGTAGCCGAGGCGGAAGTCCAGCGGCGTGCCCGCCACCAGGACCAGATCGGCCTCGCGGAAGGCGGCCGCCCGGGCCCGGGTGACCAGCAGCGGATGACCGGCCGGGACGATGCCGCGGCCCTGCCCGTTGGCGATCACCGGCAGCTGCAGCTGCTCCGCGGTGGCCCGGGCGGCCGCTTCGGCGCCGTCCATCCAGACGTCCGACCCGAGCACCAGCACCGGCCGCTCCGCCGCGGCCAGCAGCCCGGCGATCTGGCGGACGGCGGCCGGGTCCGGGCCGGTCCGCAGTGCGGCCGCGGCGGCCGGCAGCCGGGCCTCGGCCTTGTCGTACAGCGCCTCCAGGGATACGTCGAGGAAGACCGGCCCGCGGTGCGGGGCGGCCGCCAGCCGGAACGCCTCGTCCACCGACCCGGCCAGCTGCGCGGTGGTGTGCTCGGTCCAGGCGCGCTTGGTCACCGGGGCCAGAATCGGTGGCTGGTCGATCTCTTGCAGGCTGCCCGCACCCCACCGGTAGTCCGGGGCGCGGCCGCCGAGCACAACGACCGGGGCGCCGTTGAAGTGCGCCGTCGTGATCGCACTGACGCTGTTGGTCACGCCGGGCCCGGCGGTCACTACGGCGAGGCCCGTGGTCCGGGTCAGCCGGGCCGTGGCCTCCGCCGCGAACACGGCGGTCTGCTCATGCCGGACGTCGATCAGCCGGACCGGCGGCCCGGGCGGCCCCGCATGCACCGCCGCGTCGTACAGCGGGAACACGTGGCCGCCGGACAGCGTGAACATGGCCGTGACGCCGTACCGCCGTGCCGCCCCGAGCGCCAGCGTCCCGCCGTGCCCGGACAGAGACTCCGGAGACTCCGGGTTTGGTGGGCCTGGTGGCGGGGTCCGGCTGGCGGTGTCGTCGCTCACGGACGAGATGTTACCAGCGGGTTAACTGATGGATGGGGAGCCGGGCCCCGCGCCCGGCACGGTGACGGCGGTGGGGACCGCGATGGCCGCGGCGGTCGCCGGGTGGGCGATGTACTGATCCGGCAATGTCTCGTCCACGCCGGCGCAGGGATGCGGTCGGCCCGGGGATATTGCCGGCCCGGGGATATTGCCGGCCCGGGGATATTGCCGGCCCGGGGATACTGCGGCCCGGGGATACTCCCGGGCCGGTGCCGTCGGGTTCGAGTCGCCGTCGGGTTCGAGTCGCCGTGGGGTTCGAGTCGCCGTGGGTTCTAGTCGCCGTCCGGCCGGAAGGTCCCGCCGAAAGCGGGGGACAGCCCCTGCCGCGCGATGTCCAGGAAAGTGGCCGGGTCCATCCGGCCGGCGCCCGCCGGCAGGATCCCGGCCAGCGGCCGGCCTGCCACCGTGGCCAGGTCGCTCAGGTTGGATTGCTCGGCCAGGCCTGGCCGGGCGGGCCAACTGCCGATGACGATCCCCGCGCAGGCCAGTTTCCGCGCGGCCAGCGCCTCCAGGGTCAGCGCCGTATGGTTCAGCGTGCCGAGCGCGGGCGGCGCCACCACCAGCACCGG
>JBEKCN010000681.1:0-3473 GCA_050014855.1 Streptosporangiaceae bacterium
CCTGCACCAGCGCCGGGTCAATCGCCGACCCACCGCGCTCCACTCGTTTGAGGGCGTCGACGAAATCTGTAATGTCCGTGACGCGGCTCTTGAGCAGATACCCCGTGCGCTGCCCGTTCGCGAGCAAGTCCATCGCATGGTCGACTTCCACGTGCGCCGACAGCACCATCACCGCCGTCTGCGGGAAATCCCGCTGAATCACCCGGCCCGCCTCCAGGCCCTCGGTCGAGAACTTCGGCGGCATCCGGATATCCACCACGGCCAGGTCCGGCCGTTCCCGGCCGACGAGTTTCATCAGCTCTGCGGCGTCGCCGGCCTGGCCGACGACCTCCAGCCCGGAGCGGTCCAGCAGGCTCGCCAGGCTTTCGCGCAGAAGGACGTCATCGTCGGCCAGCACCACTCGCGGGCGGCTCGTGCTCACACGACGATTATGGGTCCGGGCCGCGCTGCGGGCTAGAACGAGGAGCGCGCATCGTGGCACGATGAGCGGATCCTGGTGAGGGCCCGAGCGCTGCGGTGATAGCACGGGTAGCTGTATGGCGCCGGCCGCGCTGTATGGCGCCGGCCACGGGATCTACCTGCTAGCCCTACTGCGATCTGGCCGCTGGCCGCAGCGACAGAAGGGCGGGCGGGGCCGCATCGTGGATGGGTACCTGCGGCAGCGACGGTACCGGAGGCAGGCCCGGGTGCTGGGCCAGGGGCGGCCGGCCGCCCCTGGCCGGGGCCGGGCCGGACGGCCGTGTTGTATGGGGTACGCCCGCCCGCCGTTGTCTGGGGTACGCCCGCCCGCCCTGACATCGTGCATCGCCGCGACGAAAGGACTTCCTCATGTCTCATCATCTCGACACGCCGCTTGCGGCCCGGACCGGCCAGCGCCCGCTCACATTTCTCGTGATGGCGTCGCGGCGGCGGTCGTCGCATGCTTGATATGTTTCTCAAAATGAACCGTCTACGGCAGCAGCGCTAGGCGGCGGCTGCCTCACGCCCTCCTTGCTTGCCAGCGGGGAAGGCGAATACTGATGAGCATGGATCGTCGTGATACCGCGCAGTGGGCACTTGCGGTTGGTGCTCTCGGGGTTGTCTTCGGAGACATCGGCACGAGCCCGCTCTACACCGAGCAGACGGTCTTCAATCCGCATGATCCGCATCCGATCCAGGCGTCCACGGAGAGCATTTTCGGGATCGTCTCGCTGATCTTCTGGTCGGTCACGATCGTCGTCACTGTCACCTACGTCTTGCTCGTTATGCACGCCGACAACGACGGTGAAGGCGGGATCATGGCGTTGATCACCTTGATCCGCAGACGAGGAGTTCCCGGCGGGCGCCGGACCGTGGTGGCGCTTGCGGCGCTCGGAATCTTCGGCGCAGCGCTGTTCTTCGGCGACAGCGTGATCACGCCGGCGATCTCGGTTCTTTCCGCGGTCGAGGGCCTCAACGTCGCCGAGCCGTCGCTGGCTAGCCTGGTCGTCCCGATCACAGCGGCGATCATCGTCATCCTGTTTGTCCTTCAGCGATTGGGCAGCGGCGCGATGGGACGCCTGTTCGGGCCGGTCATGTGCCTCTGGTTCACCGCGATCGGCGTGATCGGGGTCCGCGGTATCGCCGCCCACCCCGCGATCCTCAAAGCGCTGTCACCCAGTTACGCCATTGGCTTCCTGACCGGGCATTTCGCCGCCGCGTTCTTCTCGCTGGCCGCCGTGGTCCTGGCCGTCACCGGAGCCGAGGCGCTGTACGCGGACATGGGGCACTTCGGCCGCGCGCCGATTACGCGCATCTGGCTGATCCTGGTCTTCCCCGCCTGCATCCTCAGCTACATGGGACAAGGCGCCTTGATACTCGGCGACCGGAGCGCCGTCACCAGCCCGTTTTTCCTGCTGGTACCCGGGTGGGCGCGGCTGCCGATGGTTCTCCTGGCCACCGCGGCCACGGTCATCGCCTCGCAGGCGGTAATCACGGGCGCCTTCTCGCTTACCCAGCAGGCCGCCCAGATCGGCTATCTTCCGCGGCTGCGCGTCGCGTACACCTCCGAAGAGAAGATGGGCCAGATCTACGTCCCGTGGATCAACTGGGCGCTGATGGTCTCGGTCCTTACGCTCGTCGTCACGTTCAAGACCGCAGACGCGCTGGCCTACGCGTTCGGCATGGCCGTGACCGGCACGATCACCATCACCACGCTGCTGTTCTTCTATATCGCCCGTCAGCACTGGCGCAAGCCACTGTGGATGGTCGTGCCTGCCGCGACCGCGCTCCTGACCGTTGACCTGCTCTTCTTCGCCGCCAACCTGACCAAGCTCGTCCATGGCGCCTGGCTTCCGCTGCTCATCGCCGTCGCGGTGTTCACGGTCCTCACCACCTGGCAGAAGGGCCGCGCACTGGTCACCCGCCAGCGCCAGCTTGACGAGGGGCCGCTTGGGGCGTTCATCGACCAGATCCATGCCATCAAACCGCGGCTGCCCCGGGTGCCCGGCACCGCTGTGTTCCTCAACCGCGGCAAGGCGACAGCCCCGCTGGCGCTGCGCGCGAACGTAGAACACAACAAGATCCTGCACGAGCACGTGATCATCCTCGCGATCGAAACCATGCCCGTACCGCACGTCCCGGACGCCGACCGGCTCACCGTCCAGATGCTGGGCTATAGACACGACCGGATCACCCACCTCACCGCCCGCTTCGGCTACGCGGACCAGCCAGACGTCCCCGGGCTCCTGCCGCTGATCCGCAAGGCCGGGATCGAATGCCCCCTCGACAGCAACAAGCTGTCCTACTTCCTGTCGACCATCGAGCTGTGCCGGGGCACGACACCGGGTATGAACCGGTGGCGAAAACGCCTGTTCGTCACCACCTCACGGATCACCGCCGACGCCGCCGAGTATTTCCACCTTCCCCGTGACCGCACTGTCATCATGGGCTCACGCATCGAGCTCTAATGCCCGCTGAGAACGCCGAGCCGCCCTGGCCCTCCGAACCGGCCCCATCAGCGCAGGCACCCGACCGCGCTGATCTTGCTACAAGCTTTCATGCGGGCATTGTTACTCCCCGAGCAACTCTAGTACCGACTAATCGCCAGTAGTGCCGCCTGACTTGGACCAAAAGGAAATCGAAACCCTGGAGAGGCGACTATCTACAGAATGGAAAGATCGCGACGATGACATCGTTCGCGCTCTTAGAGAGCAAGTAGAGCATAAAAGCTACCTCGTCTCCAGTCCGGCAACGGAAGAGAATTGCCCTAAATGCGCCTACCTGCGGCGCATCGTAGAATACCGACTAATCGGGAAACTCGCTGACCATGCTCCGCAACCCCGCAGAGAAGCCGCAGCCGACGGCGGAGGAGATATAGGGAAACGGCAGTCGGCCAGCAGGCGCCGCACGTCGTCATCGGGAAGCACGGGGCCGGTTTCTCGGGGATCTTCGGCGGGCGCGTCTTGGCCATGGGCGACCCCTCGATCTCGCCCTGTTCGTCCAGCCAGCTAAAG
>JBEKCN010000682.1:0-3471 GCA_050014855.1 Streptosporangiaceae bacterium
GCGGTGATCTTCCGGTAGCCGGGGATGACCGTCCGGTGGAAGCCGTGGATCAGCTTCTCGTAGGGCCAGTCGGTGGGATGAGTGGAGTGCTCCTCGGTGATGATGAGCCCGACGCCGCCCGCCGCACGGGCCGCGTAGTAGTCGGCGTGCTGCTGGCTGGGCAGGCCGTCCTCGGCGAAGTTGGTCAGGTGCGCGGCGAACACGATCCGGTTGCGGACCACCACCGGGCCGATCCGCAGCGGCGAGAACAGGTACCGGTACCGGCTGGTCGCGCTCATCGAACGGCTCCGGTCATGGTCGTGGTCAGGGCCCGCCCCGCGAACGAGGCGGCCAGCTCGTCGGCCACGCCGATCGCCAGCGCGACCCGGCGCGCCTCCAGCACGGCCTCCAGTACCGTTCTGGGTGCCACGCAGTCGCCCGCCCGGCGGGTGCGCGGCCGGTGCAGGTACAAGGTCTCCTCCGGCAGCCGGTGCCCGCAGTGCACCAGGAGCGCGCACTCCACCGTGCGCTGCTCTCCGGTCCACCGGTCCTCCAGCAGCACATGATCGTCGGTGACCGCCCGGAGCAGGCTGCGCAGCTCGCGATGTACGCCCGCGCGCTGCAGCCGTGAGTTGGCCTCGGCGAGGTCGCCGGTGAGGGCTAGCTGGCCACCGGCGATCTGGTCCTGGGTGACGATCGAGGTCGGCCGGCCGCTCGCGGCGAGCAGCTCAGCGACGCCGACCCCGACCGGCCCGCCGACCGGATCGAACACCACGGCCCGCCCGTCCGGCCATTGGCCGAGCGCACCGGAACGGATCTGAGCGAGCAGGTCGGCGGCCTCCAGCACACGCGCGCCCGCGGCGATGCGGTAATCGCGCGGGCCGGCGACCGAGCCCGTGGCCAGCAGCACGCGCATACGCTTGGCCAGCGCGTCGTCCATCTCCGACGCGGCCACCTCGTGCTCCAGCGCGACCGTCACGCCCAGCCGCTCCAGCTCCCGGCGCCACCAGTCCAGCACCACGCCCAGCCGCCGCCGTCCGTGGACCAGGGCCGCCGTGGTCAGCATGCCGCCCAGCTCCGGTCCGCGTTCGGCCAGGAAAACGCGGTGCCCCCGCATCGCCAGCACGCGGGCGGCTTCGAGGCCGGCGGGCCCGCCGCCGACGACCAGCACCGGGCTGGGGGCCTGATCGGGGACGGCCGTGTCGCCGTCGTCGAGTTCATGGCCGCTGCTGGGCTCGATGACGCAGGTGATGACCGGATTCCGGTTGTCCCGGACCATGCAGGCCTGGTTGCACAGCAGGCAGGGGCGGATTCGTTCCGCCTCGCCGCTGCGCAGCCGCGCGACCAGGTCGGGATCGGTGATCTGCGCCCTGGTCATCTCGGCCAAATCGGCGGCCCCGTCGTCCAGTGCCCACTGCGCCTGCCCCGGGTCGACAACACTGCCCTGCAGGGCCACGGGCACGGCTCCGCCTACCGCGGCGCGGACCTGCCGGCACAGCTCGATGCCTGGGCCCGGCTCGGTATGCAGGTCGGGCCGGGTCGCCGGCACCGAGTAGATCGATCCCCGCACCACCACGAGATAGTCCGCCTGGCCGGCTAGCCGCGCGGCCTGCTCGGCAGCCATCTCCGGGGTCACCCCGGCCCAGGGGGCCAGCTCGTCGCAGCTCAGTCGCAGCCCGAGCACCCGCCCGGTCCCGAGGGCATCCCGGACGGCGCGCAGCACACGCTCGGTCAGCAGTAGCCGGTCCTGGCCGTAGTCGTCTCCACGCTGGTTGGTCAGGCCGGAGTGGAACTGACGCAGCAGTGAGTGCTGGCCCGCGTTGATCTCGACGCCATCCAGATCGGCTCCGGCGGCCAGGGCGGCCGCAGCGGCGAATCCTTCGACGACCGCGTCGATCTCTGTGCCGTCCATCTCCATGGGCAGCTCGCGCGAGCCCGCGTCCGGCACCCGCGACGGCGCCCACAGCGCGGCCTGCGAGAACGCCGATGAGCCCTGCATCCCGGCGTGGCCCAGGCCGGCCAGCACCAGGGCGCCGTACGGACGACAGGCCGTGACGACCTGCGCCCAGCCTGGCCCGCAATCCGCGGCCAGCGGTGCGCGTTCGTACGGCCAGTCGGACGGGTGCACGCTCGCCGTCTCGGTAACGATGACGCCGCAGCCTCCGGCGGCCCGCCGCGCGTAATAGGCGACGTGCCGGGCCGAGATCCCCCGGTCCCGGCTGAGGTTGGTCTCGTGCGGCCCGAATATCACCCGGCTGGGCGCGCAGCGCGGCCCGAGGTCGACGGGATCGGTGAGGGACGTACTCATGCTTAGTAGACGCCGCACATTCCATCGATCGAGACTTCCTCGACCAGAAGCTCCTCAGCGATCTCGGGCTCCTGGCCCGCGTCGAGGTCGTCGCTGACGCGCGGCGCATCAGCGGGCGAGGCGTCGGCTCGGGTGCCCTGCTGCATGAGAAGCCTCCTGGGTCAGCTGCGGCGGGACCGGGCGACGGCCTCGCTAATCTTCGCCTGATGCTGGTGACGGTATGGGGGCTGTGCGGGCCGTGTCACCATGCTTCCGGCCGTCATCACCCCATCCGGATGGATAGGTACCGGGCCGGGCGGACCGGCTGCGCGGCCACGTGACCGTGCGGATCAGCCGTGCAGGACTGGCCCGCCCAGCGGAGCGGCTGGCCGCCGGTGGCCGGGGCGCCAAAGCAGGGGTACACCCTGACCAAGACGAACGGGAACACGGCGTAGCCGGCCGCCTTCACCAGCCCCTCCGTTCGGGCAGCCGCGGTGCTGTACGTCAGGGCGCAAGGAGGTCGCGGTCGGGCGGACTCGGCGCGCGCGGGTTCCGCATCGCCGCGCCGCTGCTTAGCCTCGCCGCAACGGTGCTCCCGCCGGTGGCGTCCGGCCGGCTGAAGCGGTCCTCGCACACTGTGCGCGGGAGCACACCATGGAGAGGAGCCCGTGCGCCATGCAGGTTGACGAACTGCTCAAGCCTTTCCCGATCAAGGAGTTCCACCCGTTCCCCCGGGCGATGCTGGGTCCGGGTGCTCACGAGATGATTGGCCCGGAAGCGAAGAAGCTGGGTTTCAGGAAGATCCTGGTGATGACCACCGGCCTGCGGGGCAGTAACACCGTCCACAAGATCAACGAGTCGCTGAGATACCACGGCCTCGAGACCGTCGTCTACGACAAGGTCGAGTCCAATCCCAAGGACTACAACGTGATGGACGCCGTCGCGTTGTACCAGGAGAACAAGTGCGACTCGTTCGTCTCGATCGGTGGCGGTTCGGCGCACGACGCGTGTAAGGGCGCCCGGATCTCAGTAGCGCACGACGGCCGCAGCGTCAACGAGTTCGAGGGCTTCAACAAGTCAGAGAACCCGAAGAACCCGCCACACATCGCCGTCTCCACCACGGCGGGCACCGGTTCGGAGACCTCCTGGGCTTATGTGATCACTGACACCACTACTGACCCGGATCAGCCGCACAAGTACGTGGC
>JBEKCN010000683.1:0-3470 GCA_050014855.1 Streptosporangiaceae bacterium
AAGGGCTTCGGCTTCATCAACATCGATGACAGCAGCGAGGATGTGTTCGTTCACTTCTCCGCGATCGAGTCCAGCGGCTACCGCAGCCTGAACGAGAACCAGCGGGTTGAGTTCGACGTCACGCAGGGCCCCAAGGGCCCGCAGGCGGAGCGAGTCCGGCCCCTCTGACCTTCAGCACTTACTGAAGCGGCATCCGGTCCATCCCGGATACTGCGGAACGCCGGTATCCCCGGCCGCTCACCCGGCCGGGGACTCCCGGACCCTTGATATCCACGCTGCCGTCCAATCCGGTGCGGCCGCGTGTACGACACGCAGAAGGCGCGGCCATGAAAGCGCGCCGGTCGTGCTCTCTGCTCTAGAGCGAGCTGGTTTCCACGGATGTGGCGGCCCTCAATGCGGCCACCCGAATCCAGGAGAAACCTCTATGTCTGCTCTACCTGCTGAGCATCTGCCCGCCGAACAGGCGGCCCCGCCGCGCCGCAGGCGCCGCCGCGGCCAGCCCGGGGCGGCCGCGCCCACGGTCACCTTCACCTCGGCAGGCGTACCCGTGCCGTTGGTGGCAGCGCTGGCGGAAGAGGGCATCACCGCCCCCTTCCCCATTCAGGCCGCCACCCTCCCGGACGCCCTGGCCGGTCTCGACATCCTCGGCCGGGGGCAGACCGGCTCCGGCAAGACGCTGGGCTTCTCGATCCCGCTCGCCGCGCGGCTGGCCGACGGCTTCACGAGCGCCGGCCGGCCCCGCGGCCTGGTACTCGTGCCGACCCGCGAACTCGCCAGCCAGGTCCAGGCCGTCCTCGTGCCGCTGGCCCGCGCGATGGACCTGAGCGTCGCCACGATCTTCGGCGGCGTCCCGCAGAACCCCCAGGTGGCCGCGCTGCGCGCCCGCACTGACATCATCGTCGCCTGCCCCGGCCGGCTGGCCGATCTGATCGAGCAGGGTCACTGTCACCTCGGCGACGTCGAGGTCAGCGTGGTCGACGAAGCGGATCACATGTCTGATCTGGGCTTCCTGCCGGTGGTGCGGCGGCTGCTGGACATGACCCCGCCGGATGGCCAGCGGATGCTGTTTTCCGCGACCCTCGACAAGGATGTCGACGTTCTCGTGCGGCGTTTCATGACCGATCCGGTCGAGCACGCCGTCGGCCCGGCCGAAGCGCCGTCCATTATGATCCACCACCTGCTCACCGTCGCCCCGGCTGACCGGACCGCGGTGGTGGCCGTGCTCACCAGTGGCAGCGGCCGGTCACTGGTCTTCACCCGGACCAAGCACGCCGCGCATCAGCTCGCCCACCAGCTGACGCGGGCGGGTATAGCCACCGGCGAACTGCACGGCGACCTCACGCAAAGTTCCCGCGAACGGAATCTCGCGGCCTTCGCCGACGGTTCGGTCCGCGTTATGGTCGCCACCGACATTGCCGCCCGGGGTATCCACGTCGACGGTATCGACCTGGTTATCCACGCCGACTCACCCACCGAGCCGAAGGCCTACCTGCATCGGTCGGGACGGACCGCCCGGGCCGGCGCCGCCGGGATGGTCATCACCCTGCAGACCCCGGCCCAGGCTGGTGACGTGCGGGCCCTGATGCGGAAGGCCCGTGTCATCCCGCTGGCCGCTACGGTCACCCCGCGGTCGGCGCTGCTGCGCTCGATCGCCGGTGAACCCGCCGCACCGGTCAGGCCGCCAGCGCGGACGACCACCCGGCCGGAGACCGCCCCCGCCGTCGCGGGGACCGGGCGCGGCGCGGCGGCACTTTCGGCCGGCTTTCGCGGCCGCCGCGGCCGCTGACTGGTAGCCGCGGCCGCTGACTGGTAACGGCTCAGTACAACCATGCTGAGGAAATGAGCAGAAGTGCCTGCGCAGGGCGCATACTGGAAGAGATGAAGCCTGAACGCGCCGCATCCCGGCGCTTCCTGTCCGAAAGTCCCTTCAACAAAGAGCCCGTCGCCCAGCCGCCTGCGGAGCAGTATGCGGTGCACGACCGGGTGACGCATGACAGGTATGGGCTTGGCCGCGTCATCCTCGTCGGGGACGACAACGCTCTGATCGTCGACTTCGGTCCACGGCGGGTGTGGATCCAGATACCGTGCGCTAAGCTGACCAAAGTCTGACCCCGGCGGCCGCCGGTACCCGGCGAAACCGGCGGCTCAGTCGGCGCTGGCCGGGGCCCATCTTCTGCCCCGCCTGCGACACGGCCCGTGAGCGGGGAGTTTCCCCGGCCGCGGGCCGCGCGTGGTTCGCACCGCTCCCCCCTCCGGCGGCTGGCCGGACGCGCCGTTGCCGGGACGTGAACGTTCGGTTTGGTGTCCGGTATAGCCCGCCCCGCTCGTTGACCTCTCCCACGGGAGAGGAAGTGCCTAGCTGCGGCTCCGTGGGGGTTCCTGCTTCAGCGCAGACCGCCAGGGTTCCCCTGGTCTTACACCCGCTCCACAGGCTTTACGTTCCGCCAGCCCGGCGGTAGGCGCTTGCGCGCGAACCATTGTTTACCCGCTGTTCCGGGCTAACCCGGCCCTGAACGGCCGGGCTTGCGCCCTGTAAGGGGGTTTGGTCAAAAACCGGCGCCAAGCTTGCTGGTGAACGCTGGCCTGCTCAGCCCCCCAGCCCGCGGATTCGGCGGGCGCGCGACTCGGCCCGTGCCGGTTCGTCCTCGGCGGCCAGGGCGGCCAGGGCGTGGTGCAAGGCGGTCCCGAGCCCGGCGCAGAGGCCGTGTGGGTCGCCGGGTATTTCTGGGATCACCTGATCCACGATGCCGTCGGCGGCCAGGTCGGCGGCCCCGATGCCCTGCCGTGCGGCGAGTTCGGCGGCGTGGCTGGTGTCGCGGTAGACGATGGCGCTGGCGCCTTCCAGGGCCAGCGGGGCCAGCCAGGCATGTTCGGCGGCGATCGTGCGGTCCGCGGGCAGCAGGGCCAGCGCCGCGCCGCCCGTCCCCTGGCCGAGCAGCACCGAGATCGTCGGTACCCCCACGGCCAGCAGCGCGGCCAGACAGTGAGCGATCTCACCGGCCAGGCCGTCCTGCTCGGCCTGCGCCGACAGTTCGGCCCCCGGGGTGTCGATCACGGTGACGAGCGGCAGCCGCAGCCCGTCGGCGAGGCGGATAGCGCGCTGGGCCATCCGGAGCGCCGCCGGGCCAGGCGGCGGGCCGTGCCGGTCCTGCGCGGCGAGCACGCATGGGTAGCCGCCGATCCGCGCCACGGCCAGGATGAGGCCGGTCTCGTGCAGGGCCACGACGTCGGTCGCGGCGGCCCGGATCAGGTCGCGGGCGCCGGGGTAGTCGGCCTGGCGGGTCCGCAGCACCGACGTCCAGGGGGTCCCGGCCTGCCTTTCGGTTTCGCTGGTCGCGGCGGCCCTGCCGGGCTGTCCGGCCCTGCCGGGCTGTCCGGCCCTGCCGGGCTGTCCGGCCCTGCCGGGCTGTCCGGCCCTGCCGGGCTGTCCGGCCCTGCCGGGCTGTCCGGCCCTGCCGGGCTGTCCGGCC
>JBEKCN010000684.1:0-3467 GCA_050014855.1 Streptosporangiaceae bacterium
TTGAGGTCTGGCCGAGGGCCGCGTTCCCCTGGACGAACACGCCAAAGCCCTGGGTTCCGGTCGCCGGGTTGTAGGTGGCTGCCGTCGGCACGAAGCCGCGGCCGGCCGCATCGGCGGCACGCGCGGCTGGCGGGCGCACCGGCACGAAGCCGCGGCCGGCCGCATCGGCGTCACGCGCGGCTGGCGGGCGCACCGGCGCCGCCGTGGCGGGCGCCGGCGTCACAAGCAGGCTCGCGGCGACGAGCGTCCCGGCGACGCCTGAGGCCAGGAGCCTGGGCACCGGCCTTCCCGGGACGCGCATGGCGGTAATTCGGTGCTCGGCAACGGCTGTCGGGTAATGACGCGAATGGGCCAACTCATCCATATCCCCCTATAGACCAGCCAAGCCGGACCCGCTAGCAGAAACTGGCACTTCTCCTGCATGTCGTGACGAGGATTTCTTAATCCCGCGACGCATAAATGGTGGCACTCTATGTCTGGTAGGAGACCTATGGTGGAGTCGTGGCTGAAATGGTCGTGCATCCCCCGTCTAGAAATAGAAAGTTTACCTGTCTGTACCTTAGTTGATCAAGATCCAGGGTGGGCAGTTAAGGCGGCAGGCATTCAGGTCCGATGGGTCCGTCCTGGACGTCCGGGAATGCCGCACATCCGCACCAGACAGCAGGAGAGGCGCCCCCGAACACGGGAACGCCCCTACGTATCTGCGCCGTCAGCGTGGAACGTGGCCTAGGCCATGTCGGCCTTGCTCCGCTTCGCGCGCTTCGTAAACGTCATCCACGCCTGCGGGGTAAAGGTCAGCCCCGGCCCGTCCAGGGCCTTACTGTCTCGCACGGCGACCTCGCCGGAACGCCGCGCTGCGACCTCAACGCAGTTGTTGCCCGTCCCGCTATAGCTGGACTTGCGCCACTTCCGGGCCGGGTCCGGTCCGTTGGTCATGTACTCGGCAACTCCTCAATGATCTGCCGGATCAGCTCAGCCGATTCATCAGGGCTGAGCGCCATCTGCTCGATGCGATCATATGCCAGGCTGATGCGCCCGATCTGGTCTGCGCTCTCCGGATACAGGTCCCCAGCAATCGACTCGGCATAGACCTCGGTGGGAAACGTGGTCCCCGCTGCGAAGTCGAGCAGCACGAACCCGCCCTCCAGCCCCGGATGCGCGCCCGCCGCGAACGGGACCACCCGGACCGTCACGTTCTCACGCGGCCTGAGCAGCTCTCGGAGCTGTTCCCGCATAGCCTCGCGACCGCCAACCGGGCGGCGCAGGGCGGCTTCGTCCACGATAGCCATCAGTGACGGGGCATCCGGGCGACTGAGCAGTGTCCGGCGGGCCATCCGGGCCATCACCCGTCTCTGCACGCCCTCGGCATCATCAGGCCACCTGGTCTGGAACAGCGCCCATGTGTATTTCTCGGTTTGCAGCAGGCCCGGCACCAGCAGCGGTTCCCACGTACGGATCTGGATGGCGATGGCCTCATCAGCGACATAGGAGCCGGTGAACACGTCACCGTAGGCGTTCCACCAGCCGCGCTTGCCGGCATCGCCAGCCAGTTGCACCAACAGCGCCTGCTCATCAGACCCGGCCCCGTACAACTCGCACATTGCCGTGACGTCAGCCGGTCGTGGCACCGTCGTACCTGTCTCGAACCGGACCAGCTTCGGCCTGCTCCAGCCAAGCCGCCTCGCCGCCTCATCCGGGCCAAGGCTCCCGTTCTCCCGTAGGTTCCGAAGCCGCTGGCCAAGGCGGCGGGCACGGATAGTCGGTCCTGTCCCGGGCATGCGGATAGCATGCCCGATCTTTTGCGGCGCGGCAAAGTCCATGATCATCTCGCAATTAATTTGAACAGTCCGTTATGTCCGTGAACAGTTCATTGACATTGTGAGCAGATTACGTCATGATGCTGCCGGAGGGCAGACAGGAGCAGGGCCACGCCGTAAAGGACGCTGAGCAGTTTGTTTGAAGGAGAAGCCATGTGCAAGCGGGTAATGATCCCGAGCACCGCTTCGGCCGCGTCCGTCTCGTGGCGGAACTGCATGCAGACCTTCCCCGGCCGTCTCGATCAGCTAAGCCGCGTCCGGGCGCTGCTCGAGGACTTCCTGGACGGCTTCCCGGCCGCAGATGACGCCGTTCTGCTCCTCAGCGAACTTGCTGCCAACGCCTGCGCCCACAGCGCCAGCGGCCAGCCTGGTGGCACCTTCACCGTCCGCGCCTACCTGTGCGGCACCCACCTGCACGCCGAAATAGAAGACCAGGGCAGCGGCTGGGACGGCTTCCTTCACCCCGCCGAGGCCCCGCATGGCCTGTACCTACTCCGCACCCTGTCAGCCGCCTGCGGCACCCTCCCCGGCACCCGCGGATGGGTGACCTGGTTCATCTTCACCTGCCGCCTGCCTGGAACGGATGCCGGCCCATAAACAGCCGGTCGCGGGCAGCCCGAAGAACTGCGCGGCACGATAGAGGCGGACGCCGGGGACAGCCCCGTCCCGGAGCAGGCATCCGGGCAGATCCCGCCATGATCGCGCCGGAGATCGGCCCCTTCCTGCTTCTCGCGTTCAGCCTCGCCCGCTTCGGCATCATGGGTCAGCTGCTGAGTTCCTGCTCCAGCCAGGTCATGCCGCGGGTGCGAGCGGTCAGCCGGACGCCGCCCAGCAGCCCGGCCAGCCGCCGCGCCGCGGCATCGGCCGCCGCGACCGCGCCGGCGCCGGCGTCCTCCAGGAACCGGCAGACGATCTCGCCGTCCCGGTCCTGCGCCCAGCCGCCGACGATCCGGCCGTCCCACCACAGTGTCGGGCCAACGTTCCCGTTCCGGTCGAACAGCCGGGAGGCGTGCTCGCCGAGGAACCACTCCCGCCGCTGCCAGCCCATGGGGGTCGAGTCCAGGGCCGGGAGCAGCGCCGCCCACGGCTCCGCCTCGGGCGGCGGCTCCAGATCCCCGGCCAGCGCAATGCCCGGCACCCCGTCCAGGTCCACCTCGGAAGGTTTCAGCTCGGTGAGCACCCGGCGCACCTGCGTCTTGGTCCAGCCCGCCCACCAGCGCAGGTCGTCAGGGGTCGCCGGGCCGTACGCCTCCAGCCAGCGCCGGGCCAGCTCCACCTCGGCGGCCTCGGTCGGCCAGCCGTCCAGGGCCTCCGTGCCCTGCGGGCACCAGGCGGCCAGCGGTGCCCACCGGTACTGATGGGACGTCCACGTGCCGCGCGGCCGGCCCCGTACCACCTTTCCCTGCGCCGCGAGCAGGAACAGCACCCGGCTGGAGACGTTCTGCGTGCCCTCGTACTTGGTGCCCCGGGCCAGCGTGATCTGGACCCGCAGCCGTGGGTCATCGGCCGCCAGCTCGGCCGCGGTCGCCTCACCGCGTGCGGTCAGTGCTTCGAGCGCGGCCTCCTCGGTGCCGGCCAGCCAGCCCGCCACGTCGTCGCTCACGCCCGACTCCGCCAGCCAGCCCAGCACCTTCCGGCGCTCGTTGGCCG
>JBEKCN010000685.1:0-3467 GCA_050014855.1 Streptosporangiaceae bacterium
CCCGTCGTGGGTGCCGATGTCCAGCAGGTTGGTGACCGGCGGCAGCTCACGCAGGGCCACCCGGGCCCGCCACCGTTGCAGCAGCCGGTCCAGCCAGGTAGTCCGGGCAGCAGGCGCGAGCCCGTTGCCTTTAACCATCGACGGTGTACGCAGAGCTCATGGCAGGCCTCCACACCTCTGAACTGGGAAGCTACCCAAATCCGGGAGCCGCGATACCTGTCATCCGGGCCTTTCCCGGTGAAGATCCAGATCCCCGCCGCCCAGCGGAGCATGGACGTCTTCCCTAGCGTGTTCAGCGCGGCGGGCGGCACCGCGGACGCCGCCTGCTGCCGCCAGCCGGCCAGCGCACTCGGCTCCGGCTGATCGGACTGGTCAATCAGCAGAAAAATGCCCCTGTTCGCCGGATCGCGGATGTAGACATAATGGCCGACATGCGAGATCTGCCAGCCTGCCGGGACGCCAATGGAAAAGCCGGTCGGATTGGTGAACCGGTAATAGCCGGCGGGCAGCGCGCTGGCCCCCCCGGAGACGGACGCGGAGGCGGACGGGTGCGGCGCCGCGGGCGAGCCGGCCCGGCCGAGCCAGGTCACGGCCGCCCGACGGCCGGCGTGCCTGACATCGCGGCCCTTGCGCCGGGATGTCGAGCTGGCCACCGTGGTACCTCCCTTTTGAGACACCGGCGGGATGCCCGCAACAACACAAACCAGACAAATCCGCCGTCGGCGGTCACCGGCCGTCCGCTGGGAAAGCAGCAGAATCGGCCGCCAGTGCGGCCCCGCCATGCGGTCTCAGTCGCAAGGCCTGGAACGATGGGAGCCATGGATGCCCCGGAACTGATTCGCGTAGCAGAGGCTAGGGGAGTGGCGACGTCTTACCTGACATCTCAGGGCCGCGAGGTCGCGGTGTCGCCCGAGACCATCGGGGTGATCCTCGCCGCCCTCGGGGATCCGCCCGCGGCTTCGTTGCCGCCGGTTGACCCGGAGCTGGTCAGCCTGAGCGCGCCGGTCCCCGACCACCGCTCCTGGGGGCTGACCATCCAGCTCTACGCGGTCCGTTCCCGAGCGTCATGGGGGCACGGCGACTTCCGCGACCTGGCTGATTTGGCCTCCTGGAGTGCCCGCGACCTGGGCGCCGGATTCGTGCTCGTCAACCCGCTGCACGCCGCTGAGCCCGTGCCACCGGTGAGCACCTCGCCGTACCTGCCGATGAGCAGGCGGTTCATCAGTCCGCTGTATCTGCGGATCGAGGACATCCCGGAGTTTTCCGCACTCGACGACCGTGAGCGCGGCCATATCGCCGCCCTGGCCAAGCCGCTGAAGGCCGCCAGCGAGACGGGCGCACTGGTGGACCGCGACGCCGTCTGGGCCGCGAAGCGGGCCGCGCTGAAGATCCTGCATCAGGTCCCGATGAGCCCGCGGCGTGCCGCGGAGTACGACGCGTACCGTGACCGTCAGGGCCGGCCCCTGACGGACTGGGCCACGTGGTGTGTGCTCGCGGAAATCTACGGCCCCGACTGGCGGACGTGGCCGGCGGGGCTGTCGCGGCCGGATTCGGACGCGGTGGCCATGGAACGCGGGCGGCTGTCCCGGGAGGCTGATTTCCACGCCTGGCTGCAGTGGCTCGCCAGCAGCCAGCTCGCCGCGGCGCAGGACGCGGCCCGGGCCGCAGGCATGGACATCGGAGTGATCCAGGACCTGGCTGTCGGCGCGCACCCCGGCGGCGCGGACGCCTGGTCCGACCAGGATCTTTTCGTCTCCGGCGTCACCGCCGGCGCACCACCCGATGAATTCAACCAGCGCGGCCAGGACTGGGGATCGCAGCCGTGGCATCCGGAGCGGCTGGCGGAGCGGCGTTTCCAGCCGCTCGCCGACCTGATCGCGGCGGCGGTGCGCAGCGCCGGAGCGCTGCGCATCGACCACGTGATGGGCCTGGGCCGGCTGTGGTGGGTGCCACCGGGCCTGACCCCGGACCAGGGCACCTACGTTCGCTACAACCACGCCGGCACGGTAGGGGTGCTGGTCCGTGCGGCAGTGCGCGCCGGCGTGCTGGCTATCGGCGAAGACCTCGGCACCAACGATCCCTGGATCCGTGACTACCTGGCGGACCACGGTGTGCTGGGCACATCCATGCTCTGGTTCGAGCGCGGCCCCGACGGCACGCCGCTGCCGCCGGCGGACTGGCGCCGAAACTGCCTGGCCACCGTCGGCACGCACGACCTGCCGCCGGCCGCTGCCTTTCTCACCGGCGAGCACGTCGACTTGCGGGCCGAGCTGAGCGTGCTGGCCCGGTCCGCCGATGCCGAGCGAGCCGATGCGGATGCATCCCTGACCGCCTGGCGCGCGGCGCTGCGCCAGGAGGGCCTGCTCCCGCCGGGAGCGCTGCCTCCGCTGATGGATCAGGTGGTCGCGCTGTACGCTTACCTAGCCCGGACGCCCTCGGTGCTAATCGGCGTGTCGCTGCCCGACGCGGTGGGCCAGCGCCAGCCGCAGAATGTGCCCGGCACGACCGATGAGTACCCGAACTGGCGCATCCCGCTGGCCGACGGCGAGGGCAAGCCCGTGTTCCTCGAGGACCTGGCCGCTCAGCCGGGCGTCCGCACCCTCGCGGAGGCGGTCCGCGGGCACCTGAATAACTAATGTCCCCCAGCTGGCGCCGGTCGGATCTCGCGCGCGCAGGTCCCAGTCCGGGCAGGGCGTGACCGCGGTGAGCTGGCTGGTCTGTACCCCAGAGACCACCCGCGCGTTCTCGGTGGCGGCCGCCGCCATCTCTTCGTGCAGGTTCATCGGGTTTCCTTCCGTCGGGGAGCCGGTTTCCGCCTGTCGCGGACCGAGGCTACGGCGGCTGCGGCGGGCTGTCTTGAAGAAACCCGACGCCTATGCTGGGCGGATGGCAGGTGGCGCGACCGAGCCGCCGGACCTGGCGGCAGGGAGGGCGAATGGCCGTGACCGGCCGGGACCGCGAGGAGGCGGCCCAGCGGAACCGGCAGATGGTCGAGAGCCTGCGGCGCCGGCATCCCGACTGGATGGTCATGTACGGCACCTACAGCCAGATGTTCTGGGCGTTCCCGCTGTTCACCGCGCGTCCCGGTCACTATGTCGGGGCCGCCGACCCCGCCGACCTGGATCGTCAGATGACCGCGGCCGAGGCGGCCCTGGGCTGGGCCTGAACGACGGCCGGGTGCGGGGTCGGGAATGGCCGGTCGGGCCGGGCTGAGCGGGTGCAAGGCCCGTTAGGGGATGCCCGAGATCCGGTCTCCGACCCTGGCTAGCGGGGACGTCCGTGCGGACCCGCCTGCCTCGGCGTGGTCAGCCGCCCGGTACAGGGCGTAGAGGCTGTGCACGCCGACCCAGCGCAGCGGTTCCGGTTCCCAGCGGCGGGCCCGGTGCCCGACCCAGGGCAGCACCGTCCGCTCGGTTGAGCGGCCCGCGACGAGATCGGCCAGCGTCCGCCCGGCGAGGTTGGCGGCG
>JBEKCN010000686.1:0-3467 GCA_050014855.1 Streptosporangiaceae bacterium
CAGCATCCGGCCGAACGGTGCCGTGGCCGGCGCGGCCGGCGCTTCAGCAGGCGTGGAAGACGTCATGTACCGACCGTACCCGCCGGGCGCGCACCCGCGTAGTCAACCTGCCGCCACATCCCAGCCCGATCGTGCCAATTGGGCCGCATAACTAGCCGCATAACGATCAGCGACGGCGTGGCACGGTTCCCGAAGGGTCTACTCTCTCATCCACCTCATCCACGAAGGGTGATGTGGCCAGGTCGGGGTGGCGCAAGAGTGAGCACAGGCGGCTTGGGCCGCGACGGCGACCTGGGATGTCATGGTGACCTCCCAGGCCGCGACGCCGAGCTGGGAGGTCACCATGACATCCGCAACCATCAGACCGGACAGCGGGGCGGGCGGCCGCCACGCGGAAGGCCGCGGCCTGGGACCGCCCAGCGAGAACGGGAGAAGATCATGACGAACGTATCTTTGGATGAACTGGGTCCCGTCGACTACGTCGTCGTCGAGTTCCCGGCAGGGGCAAGCAACTTCACCGGCGAGATGGCGGCGGAGCTGCGGGCATTGGTCGACTCCGGCACCATCCGCGTGATCGACGTGCTGATCCTCACCAAGGACGCGGACGGTACCGTCGAGGCGACGGAACTCTCCGACGTCGGTGAGCTCGGCGAATTGGAGACCATCGAGGCGGAGCTGGCGGAACTGCTGGCCGCCGATGATGTTGACCAGCTCGCCGCTGCGATGGAGCCTGGAAGCACGGCCGGTGTGCTCATCTGGGAGAACCTGTGGGCCGCGCCGTTCGCATCAGCGGCGCGGCGCTCGGGTGGCCAGCTGATCGCCGACGGGCGCATTCCCATTCAGGCCATCATCGCCTCGATCGAGGCCGATGAAGCAACCGCAACGACAGGAGACTGACCATGCCACTGAGGCCAGCACGTGCCGGAAGAGTCGGCGTCATCCGCGCGCCAGTCGCGAAGACCGCCGTCGTAGCAAAGGCCGTGACACCCGGGCGCGCACCGGTGGCCAAGACCGCGGTCGTCGCCGCGGCCGTCACACCCAGGGTGGGCCGCCGCCGCATCTAGGCGCCGGAGGATCAAGATGAGCCAGCCATCCACCGCCGCGACGCCTTCGGTGCTCATCGTCTACTACTCCTACACTCAGCAGACCCGAAGGGTGGCTGAGGAGATGGCCGGCGTTCTTCGAGGTCGCGGCTGCGCGGTCAATCTGGCGGCGATCGAGTTCACCGACCCGCGCTACGTGAAGCGATTCAGGGAGTTCCCGATGCCACGCCCGTTCCTTGAGGTCGTGGCGATGATCCCCGCCGAACTGCGCCGCCGCCCGGCCCAGATCCGCATCCCCGACATCGTGACGGAACAGAAATACGACCTGGTGTGCATCGGCTCTCCCACCTGGTGGCTGTCGACCGACGTCCCGATCCGGTCGTTCCTCGAGTCAGACACCGCACGCGAGGTCCTAAAAGGCACGCCTTTCGCCGCTGCCGTCTGTTGCCGCCGGTACTGGCGTCACAACCTCAAGACCGTGCGCAGGCTCGGGACCAAGAGCGGCGGCATCTTCGCCGACGGCATCCACTTCCGCTACCAGGGCGGCCAGGTGCGCTCCCTGCTGTCGCTGCTCAGCTACCTCGGGTCGGGCGAATACCGGGACCGATACCTCGGCGTCAAGATCCCGCCGACCAACCTCCAGAACTACCACCTGGACGCGGCACGGACATTCGCAGACGGGCTGGCGGACCAGCTTCTGGCCCGCAGCAAAGGCGCCCATGCCAAAGGGCAAGCAGGTTGAGTCCCACCGCCGTCATCGCGGCCGGGGAGCAGTCCCGAGGTGTTTGCCGTATGCCCTCAGGGCCGCGACTAGCGTGCGAGGCCCGCGGAGTCGCTGAAGCTGCCGCGGGTTTCTGTGTATCCATGAGCGGAAGCCGCCGGCATACTCTTTTCGGGGTGATTCGGCAGACCAGCACGCGGTGTCTGGACGCTGGGGGGTAGGTGTCTGGTCATTTCGGTCGTGGCGCTGCGACGCGCACGTCGATGAGCTCGAGGCCGAGGCCGCTGATTCGCTGCAGCAGTCCGTGCAGGGCACTTTGATCTAGTAGCCCGGAATGAAGCGTGGTTGTGCCGGGGCCCACGCTGACGTCGCAGTCGTCGAACTCCGCGCGGACTACGGGACCCGCCTGGCCCACGAAAGTGATCTCAAACAGTCGTGATTGCATTGTTGTGTGCCTCGCTGCCTGCTGCTGGGTCACGCATCCCGCGAGCATGCCTGACGGACCAGCCGGCGTCATCACCTTCTGAGGGCGACTAGCGGAGCGCACCGCCCCGCAGAGCTTGCCCAAACGCGGTTTTTGCTGCGAGAATTCCGTTTTGTTACTGCCCCAGACCCGGCAGCCATAAGGACTAGCGGCCGGAGGGTGTTAGTGAGCCGCAAAGAGGGGCCGGGTGCGTTTGTGAGCCGCAAAGAGTGGCCGGGGGGCCTTAATGAGCCGCAAGGATCAGCAGGTCGTGGCGGAAAGTCAGTCGACTGACCTTTCAAGCGCTGTCCCGCCGGGACCGGGATCGCGCCGCGATCACGATCGGCGCCAGGGCTCTGCGGGTGCTCAGGCAGCCACCCACCTGGCTTCCGTATCAGCCACGGACGGGACGGCGGGACACGTCGCAGCGCAGCGCGTGGCGAAGAATAGGAAGGGCGCACGGTTCGCGGCGGCGAAGTTTCGTCCGACGACCCTGCCCACCACGTTGCTCACCAGGTCGGCGCTGCACGGGCGGCTGGAGGCCGGGACCGGTAAGCGCCTGACGGTTGTGGTGGGCTCAGCAGGTGCCGGCAAGAGCGTGCTCTTGTCCAGCTGGGCGGCGGCCCGAAAGGGCGGCGTAACGTCGTGGCTGTCGTGCGATGAGGCCGATGCCGACCCGGTTCGGTTCTGGGCGGGCTTCATCCAGGCTCCCCAGGCTGTGGCGCCGGGGTTCGGCGCCGACGCCGCCGAGCTGCTCGCGATGGACGGCATGATGTCCGCGGATGTGACCGCGTCGATCGCGAACGACGCCGCGAAGCTGCCGATCGGGTCGGCGATCGTGGTCGATGACTTCCACGCCGCGGCGGCTTCAACCGCCGCGAGCATGACCGACCTGGTGGAGCGCTGGCCGGCCGGTACCGCGCAGCTAGTGCTGGCCGGCCGCGCCGACCCGCCAGTGCGCCTGCACCGGCTTCGCCTGTCGGGTGAGCTGTGCGAGCTTCGGGACAGCGACCTGTACCTGTCATTGGCCGAAAGTGGCGCCCTGCTGTCGAACTTCGGCGTGCGGGTCGGCGCCACCGACCTCGCCCTCTTGCACGGGCGAAGCGAGGGCTGGGTCGCGGCCCTGCAGATGGCCGCGCTCACGTTGCGCGGCGCCAGGGACCCGATCCAGGTGGCACGTGCGCTGGATATCCGCGGCCATACGATCGCCGAGTACTTCATTGATGAAGTCCTCAAGCAG
>JBEKCN010000687.1:0-3464 GCA_050014855.1 Streptosporangiaceae bacterium
CTGGCGGCACGATACTCGCGCCGTGCACGGCGGCCGCCAGTAATAGAATTGGGCAGGAAACAGCCCGTTATATCCGTTAGCTAATGGCAACGTGGGACATTAGAACCGATTTTTTCCGTAAATTGCACAAGGTGTGCCTGGCGAAATTATCCTCGAGGTTTACCGCCGTGTTCAACTGTGTATACTCCCTTAAGTTTTGGAGATCCTCTTCTCCAAAAATGACGGAAGTGGGACTAATGATATTTTCCCGCGCCATGCAGGTGGCTTTCATAAATATACGGACTATCCGGGCAGGGCGATTCATGCCGCGAATCGCGGGCGCCGCTGTCTTGGTCGGAGGGGTTTCGGCGGCGGTTGCTTTCCCGGCTGGTTCTGCCACGGCCCAGGTTTCCGCCACCCGCGGCCCGGGGTACACGCGGACATTCGTCGTCCGCAGCCTGGGCAACGCGGGGCCGGGTTCCCTCCGTGCCGCCATCCACTCCGCTAATGCCACTTCGGGGAAAGGTTCAACCCTCATCCGCTTCGCCGTACATGGGACCATCACCCTGGCCCGCCCGCTGCCCGCGATCGAACAGGAAGTGGCGATTGACGCGACATCGGCACCCACGTACGTCAGTGGCGGCCCGCCGGTCGTAGAGCTCGACTTCAACGGGCATCCAGGCCTGCTATTTGCCGTCGGCGCGAGCGGCTCGGAGCTGCTGGGAGTAGCCGTCGACGACGCCAGCGGCAATGGCGTAACACTGGACGCCCAATCGGTCACGCTCAACGATAACTACATCGGTCTGAACCTGGCCGGGGCTGCGGCCGGCAACGGCAACAACGGCGTGTACGTCTCGGACACGTCGGGCGGGGACTTCATCGGGCTGAACGGCTCGGGCGCCTCGGGTGTGGTCGCGAACGTGATATCCGGCAACCGGGGGAGCGGCATCGCGCTGGTCGGATCGTCGGCGAACACGGTGGTGGCTAACCGGATCGGGACGAACGCCGCTGGCACCTCGGCCATCGCCAACCTCAGCGACGGCATTTGGATCACTCAAGGATCACGAGGCAACGAGATCGGCGGTACTGCCTTCACCGACACCGCGACCGGCGATGTGAACAATCCCACCGGGAGCAAGGGGACGGTGACGCCGGTCTTCGTGGTGCCGCCGCTGGGCAACCTGATATCGGGCAACGGCGGCAACGGCGTGTGGATCGGCAATAGCGCCCTGGACAACGTGCTGAACGGGAACTTCATCGGGACGACGGCCAGCGGGGACGGCGCCCTGGGCAATGCCGGCAACGGCGTGTGGATATACCGGGCGCCCGGCAACTCGCTGGTGGGCTGCCAGTTCGTCAATAACCCGTTCGTCTATTACAACGTCGTAAGCGGCAATGGCCGGAACGGGTTGCGCGTCACCAGTTCGGACGACGTGACGGTCCAGGCCAACTTCTTCGGCGTCGGCGCCAACAACACGGCGATCGTGAAAAACCGGCTGGACGGCATCCTGGTCGATGGGACCTCGGCGAACACTCAGGTGGGCGGGGTCATCCCGCTGGGCAACGTGTCCGCCGGAAACGGCCTGAACGGCATAGCAGTGCTCGGGCAGTCTCGCGGGTTCGTCACTTTCAACACATTCGGCGGGCTGCTGGCATTCAAGGGAGCAGCTCCCAACGGCCTGAACGGGCTGCTTATCACCTCTACCGGGGGCAACAACCTGGTCCGGACGAACGTGTTCTCCGGCAACACGCAGAACGGAATCGAGCTGGACGGGAACGCCTCAGGGGTGACAGTTGATCCCAATATCGTCGGCCTGACTACCAACGGCGGCGCCGTGCTGCCCAACGGCGGCGACGGCCTGCGGATTGACGGTACCGCTCACGGCAACATCATCGGCGGCACGCTGCCCTCGGTGATCCCGCAGAACACGTTCTCGGGAAACAAGGGATACGGAGTGGTGATCGCAGGACTGGCGCATGACAACCGCGTCTTCCGCAGTTTCATCGGAACGCAGATCCTTGGCGTCAACGCGCTGGGCAATACGGAGGGCGGCGTCCTGATCACGGGCGACGCCTACGGCAACCTCATCGGCCAGCCAAGACTCAGGCCGGCCAACCTGGTCAGCGGGAACACCGGCATTGGCGTGACCCTGACCAGCGGCACCCGCGGAAACTTTGTGATTAACAACTACATCGGCCTCGATCGGTTCGGCCGGTTCCTGCGCAACAGCGGCCGTACGGTCGTGAACACCGGCCGCCAGAACACGATCCTGGGTAACCAGGACCTCCCCGTCCGGCGCTGAGGCGCCGGATCCGCCGTCCCGGCCGGAGGCACCAGCCGGCAGAATGCTGGGACGACATACGGGCCGCCAGACTCACGAGTCTGGCGGCCCGTTCTCGTTTCCGTGCTGTCCGATCTGTGCCGGTGTCAGCTGCCTGGCTGGCGACGAGGCTCAGAGGACGGTCGCGGCGACGAGTGTCAGTACGACGGACGGCGTCGCGCACGCGGCGGGTCATGCGGTGGTGGTCAGTACCGGCCGGATGCAGCCGTGGGGACGATAGGGCTTCGGGCCACCGGGTTTGGTCGCCAATCGACCCGGCTGCAAATGCCCTAGGGGGCCAGGGAAAAGGCCTCTACCAGCACTTTCGCTCCGGAAGCCATGGTTGGAATGTTAGCCGCGCACCGATTGCGGCGGCACTGTAGTCCAGGCAATGCGTGATGGAGCCGAGGCAACCATGAGCACCATGAGCAAGCTGCAGGAGACGACATCTGCCACGACAGTCGCTCCCAGGGCGGTGCTGCCTTCAGCGCCTCGCGCTGTGGCCGACTGCATGCCGCCAGCGGTAGACGCGGTGCCGGCGCGCCGTCGGGAACGCCGGGGGGGTGCAGAGCCCGAGCCCTTGACAGGTACGTCGCAGGCACTTACGTTTAGTGCTAAATACAAAATTAGCACTAAAGGAGTAGCCGTGGTAGTTACAGCACCTCGCACCGACCTGCCTGCCGTCCCCGATGCCCCAGCTCAGCTGGCCGGGGTGACCGCCGGCACGGCTCCCGGAACTGATATTGCGCAGATCGGGCGGCGCGCCGTGCACCTGGCCGCTCTGGAGCGCGTGGTGCTGCCGATCGCCGAGTCCAGGCTGGATGACGGCGCCGCCCGGACCGAAGAGCTGCGGCGTTACGGCCGCGAACTGTCAACGGCGCTGCATTGGCTGGACCGCCACCTCACCGGCGATGTGAGGGTCGCGGGATGCGCGACTCACGAGCTGTCCCAGGCCGTCCGGGCCGCCACCGCCAGCTACGTCAAGGCCGAGCAAGCTCTCATGAGCGCGCTGGCCGGCGCGCTCGGCGGCCACGAGATCCTCAACATGATCAGGTCCTACCACGAAGCTTCGCTCGTGGCGCCGACCAGGGCGCACCCCCGGCTCAGCTACCGTGGCCGCAGGGGGGCGCTGGCGTTCAAGCTCGCCGCGTTCATCGACGATGT
>JBEKCN010000688.1:0-3464 GCA_050014855.1 Streptosporangiaceae bacterium
CGGGGTCCCGGTATTGGAGCTTCTCGGATTCGGCCCACCGGAGGACTTTGACGCCGCCGAGCGGGAGATCGGTGAACTTCTTACGACGCACACCCGCCTGCGCGAAAAGCTTTCCCATGATCAGTCGCTTGCTCACGCACTACAGACGAGGGCCGCGAGCGCGCAGCAGGAAGAGGCCGAAACGGCGGCGGCCCTACTCCGGATCGATGCCCGCATAGAAGTGCTGGCCAGCCGGCATCCGCGGTACAAGCATCTAGCCGGCGGCTTCGAGAGCCTTGTCGACGCCGTGATCAGGCTCCGCGACACCGAGGGGCCGGCAGGCGGAGACCAGTGACCAAGCGCGGCCGGCGCGGTGGCGGCACGGTGTTCTATGACAAGTCCCGGGGCCGCTACGCCGGTCAGCTCTCGCTTGGCTTCGATGACGAGGGCAACCGGAAGCGCGGCCCGAAGGTGTACGGGAAAACCGCCGCCAAGTGCTGGGATCAGCTCGACGCCCAGCGCGCGGAACTGAAGGAAGCCGGCCGTATCGCGCCACGTGACCTGACGATCGCCCACCTGGTGAACGATCTAATGGCGCATCCCCCGGCACGGTGGAAAAGCCCGCTCACCTTGCAGCAAAACCAGCTCCACGCCGACCGCATCATCGCGAAGCTCGGGAAGATCAAGGTCGCCCGGCTTACCGTCACTCAGGTGGAGCGGCTCCTCGAGGGCATGGCGGCCGGCGGGTACGCCGCCGACACCATGCGCCGCACGCGGTCGCTGCTGCGCCTTGCCATCCGGCGCGCTCAGCGGGACGGCCGGATTCTCCGGAACGTGGCAGAACTGGCCGAGATCCCCGCTGGCCCCCGCAGGCAATCGAAGTCGATGACGCTTCCCCAGATCCGCGCCCTGCTTAGCCTCAAATTGAACACGTGGTGGCGTGCCTACATCGTGACCGCGCTTATGTGCGGCCTGAGACCCGGCGAGCTGCTGGGGCTCCGATGGGAGGACGTCGATTTCAGGGCAGGCGTGATCAGGGTACGTAAGTGCCTCAAGGCGCTGCCGGATCCGGAGACCGGTAAGCGGCGGCTTGTCCTGGAGGAGCTGAAGACAGAGCGGTCCAGGCGCACGATCAGGATGCCCCGGCATGTGGTGACGGGCCTCCAGGCGCTGCGCAGGGACCAGGCGGCGAAGAGGCTCCAGCTCGGCGAGCTGTACGACGTTCGCGGCCTCGGGATCGTGTTCTGCGATGACGCCGGCGCCCCTAGGTGGCCGCAGGATGTGCGCAAGTACTTCATCATCCTGTGCGACCGTGCCGGTATCGGGAAGAACTGGACGCCCCGGGAGCAGCGGCATACGTTCGTTTCGGTCCTGTCCGCCTCGGGTGTGAGCATCGAGGACATCGCCGATGCCGTGGGGCACGTCAACTCGACGGTCACCAAGACGACATACCGGCATCAGATCGCGGACGAGGTCACCGCAGTGGCAACTGCGATGGATGCCATCTTTGGCGACGCTGGCGGTTCCTAGGGCGTTAGGCTCCCTGGCTAGGCTTCTGGCGTACCGCTTTTCATCCCGTGACCTGCATCGACGCCTGATGTCCGTCAGCCCATGTGGGGATAACGGTAGTCCGTGGGCGGCACGAACAGCTCCTTGATCGAGCGGGGACTGGTCCAGCGGATGAGGTTGAACACCGAACCGGCCTTGTCGTTGGTGCCGCTGGCCCGCGCGCCGCCGAACGGCTGCTGGCCGACCACCGCCCCGGTGGGCTTGTCGTTGATGTAGAAGTTCCCGGCGGAGAACCGGAGCCGCTCGGCCGCCTCGCTGATCGCGGACCGGTCCTGGGCCAGGATCGCCCCGGTCAGCGCGTACGGCGCAACGTCGGCCGCCTGCGCCAGCATGTCCGCGTAGTCCTCGTCCGGGTACGGGTAGACGGCCAGGATCGGCCCGAAGTATTCGGTGCGGAACACCTCGTCGGACGGGTCGGTGCACTCCAGCACGGTGGGCCACACGAAGTAGCCCTCCCGGTCGTCGGTCCGGCCGCCGGTCAGCACCGTGACCGCGGGACGGTTGCGGGCCCGCTCGAAGACGGCGGCGTGCTTGGCCAGCGCCCGGGCGTCGATCACCGCCCCCATGAACAGGGACAGGTCCGCGGAGACATCCCCGATGGTCAGCGACTCGACCTGGTCGACGAAGTCGTCGCGGCGCCGCTCCCACATCGACCGGGGCACGTAGGCCCGGGACGAGGCGGAGCACTTCTGGCCCTGGTACTCATATGAGCCGCGGATCAGCGTCGTGGCCAGGATGTCTTCATCGGCCGAGGGGTGCACGACCACGAAGTCCTTGCCACCGGTCTCGCCCACCAGCCGCGGGTAGCCTCGGTAGCCGGTGATGTTCTCGCCGACCGTGCGCCATAGGTGCTGGAATGTCGCGGTCGAGCCGGTGAAGTGAATGCCCGCCAAGTCTGGGTGCGGGAGAGCCACCCGGGACACCGCCTGGCCGTCCCCGGTGATCATGTTGATCACTCCGGGCGGCAGCCCGGCCGCCTCCAGCAGCCGCATCGTGTAGTGGGCGGCCAGCTGCTGGGTGGGTGACGGCTTCCAGATGACGACGTTGCCCATCAGCGCCGGCGCGGTCGGCAGGTTGGCGGCGATCGAGGTGAAGTTGAACGGGGTGATCGCGACGACGAACCCCTCCAGCGGCCGGTACTCCGTCCGGTTCCAAGCGCCCGGAGCGGACTGCGGCTGCTCGGCCAGGATCTGCCGGGCGTAACCCGCGTTGAACCGGAAGAAGTCGATGAGCTCGCAGGCGGCGTCGATCTCAGCCTGGTAGGGCGACTTCGACTGGCCGAGCACGGTGGCCGCGTTCAGCGTCGCCCGCCAGGGGCCGGCCAGCAGGTCGGCCGCGCGCAGGAAGACCGCGGCCCGGTCGTCGAAGGAGAGCGCCCGCCAGCCCGGGGCCGCGGCGCGGGCCGCGGCGATCGCCGCGGTCACGTCTTCGTCCGTGGCGTTGCCGAACTGCCCGAGGACTTGCCGGTGGTTGTGCGGCTGGACCACCTCGATCCGGCCGCCGCCGCCCATCCGGGTCTGGCCGCCGATGGTCATGGACAGCTCGGCCTGTTCACCGGCCAGCTGCTTGATCTTCTTCTCCAGCGCGGTCCGCTCGTGGCTTCCAGGCTGGTAGGTCCGGACCGGCTCGTTGGCCGGGACCGGCACGGTGGTGACGGCATCCATGACGGGGTTCTCCCTGTTACTGTTGCGGATGCTGGGAGGCTACCTCGCCCGGGTCACTCGAAGAGAAAGCGCAGCTCCTGGTTGGCGTACCAGAGAAGCTCGTGACCTTCGGCGCCGTCCACGGTAAACCGGGCGTCATCGTCGCCCTCGTCGGCGGCCGCGACGGCGGCGGCTGCGGCTCGCACGTCGGGTACCGCATCCGGGTCGTCGACGTGGCCCGCCACGACGTCGGTGAACGGGACGGCGCTCAGC
>JBEKCN010000689.1:0-3463 GCA_050014855.1 Streptosporangiaceae bacterium
GTACATCTCCTCCGCCCCTGGGACCCGCACGCTGACGTTGCCGTGTCCATTCGCCGAGATCGCTCCGCTGGCAACCACGCGCTGAGCGATGTCGGCCACCTGAGCGGCCATGCCCTTGTCCACGATGAACCTCCCCCGGCAAGCGCACCAGCCACCCAGCCGCGGGAGCCTAGTGCCACTAGCTCGCTGCCCCAACGTATCCAGGCATCGTGGCCTGAACAAGGCCACGCCCAGCTATGCGCCTCGCAGACGTCCGGCCATGCCGCGACCGGTTCGGCGCTCACTCGTGAGTGCTGCTTAGTCCACTCGTGGCCAGTGGGGACCGAGGTAGGGGTCCGGGTGGTCCTGCACCCAGCAATCGAGGATCCTCGCGAGAGCGGCAGATTGCCCGCCCCCTGCTGGCAGATTCCTCTTCAGGACGAACACCAGCACTAGGTCCCGTTCACCAGCGAAGTCCGCGACATTCTCGGTGACGACGGCTCGGTCTTCGGCTCGGGCGCGTGCCGCAACGTGCGAGTCGTCAGCCGCCCGGAGGCCGACCTCGGCCACATGAACAGCGTCATGGCCGTATGTTTCACGCAAAAGCTCGGCTACGGCCATCGAGAACATCTCATCCACTAGGAAAGCGGTCACGCAAGAAGAGTTCCTCGCTGCTGTGTCACAGTGCGGCTCCGCTCTGCCGCGAGACGGTTGCGGTCAATACGCTCACGGACCTCGTCCGGGTGTTCAGCGGCATAGTCGAGAGCGATACGAACCAACCGTGGGTGGAGGTCCGATTCTTCGGTTAGGCGGCCGATTCGTTGTTCCTCACTGCCCATGAGCTCTTGAAGGCGCGCGATGACCTCCCAGACATCCGGGCCAGCGGCAAGCGCGGCGCGCCGGTCGTGCGCAGGACCTCGGAAGATGATCCCGGGGTAGTCAAGTTGATCGACGCCCTCAACGATGAGCTGATCAAGCAACGCTGTGGCGGTCACGCCCTCGCTGGCAGCGCGCGACGCGAGGCGAGTTCTGGCGGCATCGCTAATCCGGAACGATGTGCTTGCGGCCACGGTGACCTCCCTTACTCTTCACACGAGCATACCGCAGTGTAGCGCTAGTGTATTACACCACCATACGCTGACGCGACAGCCACGGGCGATCTGAACTCATCGGTGAGCACGGGCAGGACCCCGCTAGCCCGACTAAGGCACGCTGACTCCGAGTAAGCCGGTTTCAGGCTGGGCTAAGACCTATCTCGCGGGCAAAATAGGGATTTTCTCCAATGCGCCAAGGAGGGGCTTACGGCGAGACTCAATGGTGACCGGTTATGAGATGGCCGGAAACCGAGGAGGAACGATGAACCACAAGATGACGCAGGGCACGCGGAGTCCACTGGCTCGCATCGGCCGGCGCATCGCCGCGATCGTCGCCGAGTGCAACTACGCCCAGACCCGGGTGACCAGCTTGCGGAACACCCCGGAGCGTTTCTGACTCCGAGGGAACGGGCGCCCGGCGCCGGGCCGAATTTTCGATCCGGATCTTGAGGCCGCTCCGGCACGAACCAGCCGCTAGCCGGCAGCGCTCACGCCCTGCCGGCTAGCGCAAATTTCCGCAACGGTTCACTGAACCTGTCCGGATGGACCGGTCCGTCCTGCAGCTCTGCAGCGACCCGCACATGCCGCTGGTCGCGCGGGTATTCCTGGGCGTTTCACGACGCGTTCATAAGGACCAGGCATTGGGGAGCAGGGCTGGCTTGAGAACGACGCACCGAAACCCCGTCAGCGGGGAAGCAGATTAAGGGTTACTCGGGTTCGTACTTGAACGAGAGCTGAAGCTTGGTGCGGTAGATGACAGACCCGTCTGGGTCCAGATGAATGTCCAACTTAGCGACCTCAGCCACCCTGAGATCGCGGATTGACCCGCCTGCAGTCTTGATCGCCTCCGCTGCCGCCTCTTCCCATGAGGTCTCGCTCGTCCCGATGATCTCGGTCACCCTGTACACGGTCATAAAGCTCTCCTTTGAGCACCTGTATGCCTGGGGGCCGCGGCGCCCAGCTGTGCCACGTTCGGCTAACCCGTCCCGGGCTGGCCCGGATCGGTAGTGCGCCGTTCGCCCCTGACCTGAGCCTGGCACTTAGCCTGGGCGACGTCCAGACCGTTACCCGCCGATTTGCGCCGGGTCGGCGGCTGCCAGCCGAAGGCCTCCAGGCCGTTGCCGGAATCACTGTTCGCAGACCAGGTACAGACCAGGGACATCACGGGCGCGACGCGCCCGCCCGATCCGCAATCGTGAGGCAGTACCAACCATTCCGCTGGCGCAGGGATGAAGGCAGTTGCCCCAGAGCCTCAGGCCGGAGCTCACCGGTCCGGCCGTCCGCCGTCAGCCAGTCCAGGCAGGTGGAGACTTATGCCCAGCGAAACTGACATTCGTCCCTTCCGGATCGACATGCCCGACGAAGCGATCGCCGACCTGCGGCAGCGCATCGTCGCGGCGCGCTGGCCCTCCCGGGAGCTCGTCGCCGACCGGTCGCAGGGTGTGCAGCTGGCGACGATCCGGGAGCTCGCCCGCTACTGGGCGGCCGACTACGACTGGCGCGGGTGCGAGGCGAAACTGAACGCGCTGCCGCAGTTCACGACCCAGATCGACGGGGTCGACATCCACTTCATCCACGTGAAGTCGCCGCACGCGAACGCGTTGCCGCTGATCATGACGCACGGCTGGCCCGGCTCGGTCATCGAGCTGCTCGAGGTCGTCGGCCCGCTCACCGACCCGACCGCACACGGCGGAACCGCCGAGGACGCGTTCGACCTCGTGCTGCCGTCTCTGCCCGGCTACGGCTTCTCCAGCGAGCCGGCCGAGGTCGGCTGGGACCCCGGCCGTATCGCGCGCGCCTGGGCGGAGCTGATGCACCGCCTCGGCTACACCCGCTACGTCGCCCAGGGCGGCGACGTGGGCTCCGCCGTCACTGACGCGATGGGCCGCCAGGCACCCGAGGGACTGGCCGGCATCCACCTCAACCTGCTCCTGGCGGTGCTGGGCGGCGGCCCGCTGCCGTCGGAATCCGAGGAGGAGCGTGCGGCGCTCAGCGGGCTCGCCACATTCAACACGAGCGGCAGCGGCTACTTCATTGAGCAGGCCACACGGCCGCAGACGATCGGGTACGCCCTGCTGGATTCACCCGTCGCCCTGGCGGCCTGGATGCTCGACCACGACACCGACAGCTACTACAAGATCTCCCGCGCCTTCCTCGACAAGCAGCCCGCGGGCCATCTCACCCGGGGCAGCATCGTCGACAACATCACGCTGTACTGGCTGACCGGCACCGGGGCCTCGGCGGCCCGGGAGTACTGGGAGACCGGACAAGCCACGGCTCTTGCGGCCGGGCAGGCTCCTCCGGACGTCTCGGTCCCGGTCGGCTTCACCACGTTCCCCGGCGAGATCTGGCCCGCCCCGCGCAGCTGGGTCGAGAAGTTTTACCCCACC
>JBEKCN010000690.1:0-6163 GCA_050014855.1 Streptosporangiaceae bacterium
CGGCACAGCGGCCGGGAACGACCCAGCCGCGAGCGACGGCACAGCGGCCGGGAACGACCCAGCCGCGAGCGACGGCACAGCGGCCGGGAACGACCCAGCCGCGAGCGACGGCACAGCGGCCCGGGCTGGAAGACCGGCCGGGGCCGCCCCTTCCGGCCATGGCGCCGTGGGCCCGGATAGTGACGGCCGGTGGGCGATGGCCTGCTACCTGGGCGCCATCTTCTTCTGGCTACTGGCCCCGCTGGTCATCTACCTGGCCCGGGGGAAGCAATCGATCTTCATCCGGTCGCACGCGGCCCAGGCGTTCAACCTGACCCTGACCGGGACGCTGTTCGCCATCTCGGGCGCGATCATCGGCGGCCTGCTCAGCCTGGACAGCCCTAAGGCGGCCCTGTCCATCGTGGGCCCGCTGCTGCTGGCGCTCTGGATCACGGTGCTGGGCTACATGATCCGGGCGGCCAGCTCGGCCAGCCGGGGCGATTTCTACGAGCTGCCCAGCTGGATCTGCGTGCCCGTACTGCAGTAAGGCGGAGTGCTGGCCCCCGGGGGGCGACCCCCCGGAACCCCCCGCATGCGCTGTGCTGGCCCCGGGGGGCGACCCCCCGGACGGCGTCCGCCCGGTTCGCTGGACCGGTAGCGATCGCCTCGCCGTAACCCGCTGCGGTGCTCGCCGACACACCGGCCGTTCAGCCGGTCAGGTCGCGGATTACGGCGTCGGCTAGGAGGCGACCGCGGAGGGTGAGGACGACTCGGCCAGAGGCCAGGGCGGGCCCGTCGGCGAGGCCGTCCGCTACTGCTTTCTCCGCCGCGTCCCGGCCGGCCGGCTCCAGTTCCGTGCCGGGGCAGCCGTCGGACAGGCGGGTCAGCAGCATGATCCGCTCCAGCTGGCGCTCGGCCGGGGTCAGGGTCTCCCGTGCGTGGCCGGGACTCGCGCCGGCGCCGATCCGGCCGGCGTAGGCGGACGGGTGCTTGACGTTCCACCACCGGGTGCCGCCCACGTGGCTGTGCGCGCCCGGGCCGACACCCCACCAGTCGCCGCCGGTCCAGTAGAGCATGTTGTGCGCGCAGCGGGCCGGGCCGGACGCGGCCCAGTTGGACACCTCGTACCAGCTGAGGCCGGACGCGGTGAACGTCTCCTCGGCGATCAGGTAGCGGTCGGCCATCGCGTCGTCGTCCGGCGCGGGCAGCTCGCCGCGCCGGACCCGGGCCGCGAGCCTGGTGCCTTCCTCCACGATGAGCGCGTAGGCGGAGATGTGGTCCGGGCCCGCGGCCAGCGCGGCCTCCAGCGACCGGCGCCAGTCCGCGTCGGTCTCCCCCGGCGTCCCGTAGATGAGATCCAGGCTCACGTGCTCGAACCCGGCGGCCCGGGCCCACCCCACGCACTGGGCCGGGCGCCCCGGCTCGTGCACCCGGTCCAGCACGGCCAGCACGTGCGGCTGAGCCGATTGCATCCCGAACGACATGCGGCTCACCCCGTGGGCCCGCAGGTGCACCAGGTCCTGTTCCGTAACCGTTTCGGGATTGGCCTCGACGGTCACCTCGGCGCCCGGCGCCAGCCCGAACTCGCCGTCGATCACCCGCAGGATCTCGCCGAGCCGCTCCGGCGGCAGCACGGTCGGCGTGCCGCCGCCGATGAACACGCTGCTGACCGGGACGTCCGCGGCACCGAGCACGCGGCGGGCGAGCCGGACCTCGGCGGCCGCCTGGCCCGGGTAGCTGTCCCGGGAGGCACCCCCGCCCAGCTCGGCGGCGGTGTAGGTGTTGAAGTCGCAGTAGCCGCAGCGGGACACGCAGAACGGCACGTGGACGTAGAAGCCGAACGGCCGGCGGCCCAGGCCGGCCGTCGCGGCGGCGGGCAGCGTCCCGTCCGCCGGGACGGGCTCGCCCTCGGGAAGCGCGCCGGGCATGATCAGCGGGCCGGGCCAGCCGGGCCAGCCGGAGTGGCCGGGGTGGCGGGGCCGGGTACGAGCTGGTCCCCGGCGCCGGTGACGGTTATGTCCCACTTCGAACTGCGTTCGGGCACGGCGGACAGGCGGACCAGCAGCTCCCGGTCGCCGTAAAAGGCGCGCATCGACTCCGCCACCGTGACCTGGACGGCGGGCCGGGACAGCACGGTGACCGGGTCACCGGGCCGCACGATGCCCTCGGCCAGCACGCGAAGGTAAGCGCCGGGCCGCCGGGCCTGCGCGAACCGCTTGACCCAGCCCTTCTCGCCGGTCCAGCTCCGGAACGTCCCACACGGAATGCGGGGGGACGTGACCTGCACCTCGGCGGTGCCGAGCCGCCAGCGCTCACCGATCATCGCATTGGTGACGTCCAGGCCCGCGGTCGTGATGTTCTCGCCGAACATGCCGTCCCGGACCGGCCACCTCAGCTGGCCCGCCCACCAGTCCAGGTCTTCCCGGGCGTAGACGTAGATCGCCTGCTCCGGGCCGCCGTGGTTCTCCAGGTCGGCCTGCTCGTCGCCGTCGAGGCCGAGCCGGCCGACGGTCCGCCGGGTGCTTTTCGATGGCGGTCCGCTGGATCCGGCCGGCCCAGTCGGCCTTCACCACACGCCCCGTATTGACCGAGATGACCTGCCCACTGTCCACGTAGCGCAGGATAGGTGAGCTGGACCAGCGGGTCGAACGGTTAACCTCCGGCCTGCGCCGGCACTTGCCCAGGCGCTAATCCGTTACATGCGTGAAGAGTTAGCTAGAATCAGAGTGTCGCACCTGGGGAGGTTCTGGTGGCAGACCATCCGGCGTATCGGGCCCGTTCTCAGTTTGGCGGGTTCCAGGGCTTGGGGAGCATGCATCCGTCGCTGCGGGCGTCGGACGCTGACCGTGAGCAGCTCGTCGACGTGCTCAAGAACGCCTTCACTGAGGGCAGGCTGAGCCAGGACGAGTACAACGACCGGATGGAGCGGGCCTACACCGCCAAGACCTACGGCGAGCTGCGGGCCCTGGTCGGCGACCTGCCGGCGCAGGTCCCGCCCCACTTCACCGCATACCGGCCGCCCCAGACCAATTCGCTGGCGATCGCGTCGCTGGTGTTCGGCATCGCGGAGTTCTTCACGGGCGGGATCACCGCGGTGCCCGCGGTTGTGCTGGGGCACAAGGCCCGCCGCCAGATCCGGATGACCGGGGAGCAGGGCAAGGGAATGGCGACCGCCGGGCTCGTCCTGGGCTGGACCGCGATCGCCTTGTTCGCGCTGCTGATCGTGGTCTTCGTGCTCGCGTCCGCGGCCTATACCACGCACGGCGGCCCCAGCGGCCTGCTCGGCAACCACGTGATGCTGATCCCCAAGATTGTGCCCGCGGCGCCCGCGCCGCCGGCACCCTGACCAGGGGGCCCCGCCGCTAGCGCTTGCTGCCGCTGCCCTGCGAGGTGGACAGCGCCGCTACGAAGGCTTCCTGCGGGACCTCGACCCGGCCGATCGTCTTCATCCGGCGCTTGCCCTCCTTCTGCCGTTCGAGGAGCTTGCGCTTGCGGGTGATGTCACCGCCGTAGCACTTGGCCAGCACGTCCTTGCGCAGCGCCCGGATGTTCTCCCGGGCGATGATCCGGGCCCCGACCGCGGCCTGGATCGGCACCTCGAACTGCTGGCGCGGGATCAGCTCCTTCAGCTTCGCGGTCATCGACAGCCCGTACTCACGGGCTTCGTCGGCGTGCACGATCTGGCTGAACGCGTCCACCGGCTGGCCCTGCAGCAGAATGTCCACCTTGACCAGGTTCGCTTCCTGCTCACCGGCCGGCTCGTAGTCGAGCGACGCGAAGCCGCGGGTGCGGGACTTGAGCTGGTCGAAGAAGTCGAAGATGATCTCGGCCAGCGGCATCGTGTACCGGATCTCCACCCGGTCCGATGACAGGTACTCCATGCCGCCCAGCACCCCGCGCCGGCCCTGGCACAGGTCCATGATCGTCCCGATGTAATCGCTCGGCGAGATGACCGTGGCCCGCACGATCGGCTCGTACACCTTGGCGACCTTGCCGCCCACGGCCTTGCCGTCCGGTCCGGTGGCGTTGCCCGGGACGATCGCGCTGGGGCCGCCCATGCTCGGGAAATCGCTCGGGTTGGTCACGGTCAGCTCGGCCCCGGACTCCATGACCACGCGGTAGACGACGTTCGGCGCGGTGGAGATCAGCTCCAGGTCGAACTCGCGCTCCAGCCGTTCCCGCACGATCTCCATGTGCAGCAGGCCGAGGAAACCGCACCGGAAACCGAACCCCAGCGCCGTCGAGGTCTCCGGCTCGTAGATCAGCGCGGCGTCGTTCAGCCGCAACCTGTCCAGGGCGTCGCGCAGGTCCGGGTAGTCGTCGCCGTCCACCGGGTACAGCCCGGAGAACACCATGGGCTTGGGGTGCTGGTATCCGGCCAGCGCCGCCGTGGCGCCGTGTGCGGCCGAGGTGACCGTGTCGCCGACCCGCGCCTGCCGGACGTCCTTCACCCCGGTGATGAGGTAGCCGACCTCGCCCGCGCCGAGGCCGCCGGACGGCAGCGGCTCCGGGGAGATGACGCCGACCTCGAGCGTCTCGTGCACCGAGCCGGTGGACATCATCTTGCTGCGTTCCCGCTTGGTCAGCAGCCCGTCGACGACCCGGACGTAGGTGATCACGCCGCGGTAGGTGTCGTACACCGAGTCGAAGATCAGGGCGCGGGGCGGGGCCGAAGGGTCACCGGACGGCGCGGGAACCTGGGCGACGATCGCGTGCAGCAGCTCGCGGACGCCCTCACCCGTCTTGGCCGAGACGCGCAGCACCTCGCCGGGGTCACAGCCGATGATCCCGGCGATCTCTTCGGCGTACCGGTCGGGCTGGGCCGCGGGCAGGTCGATCTTGTTGAGCACCGGGATGATCTGCAGGTCCGCTTCCAGCGCCATATAGAGGTTGGCCAGCGTCTGCGCCTCGATCCCCTGCGCCGCGTCGACGAGCAGCACGGCACCTTCGCACGCGGCGAGCGAGCGCGACACCTCATAGGAGAAGTCGACATGGCCGGGGGTGTCGATGAGGTTCAGCACGTACCCGTGGCCGTCTTCGCCGGTCCACGGCAGCCGCACCGCCTGGCTCTTGATGGTGATGCCGCGTTCCCGCTCGATGTCCATCCGGTCCAGGTACTGAGCGCGCATGTTGCGGTTCTCGACCACGCCGGTGAGCTGCAGCATCCGGTCGGCCAGCGTCGACTTGCCGTGGTCGATGTGCGCGATGATGCAGAAGTTGCGAATCACCGCTTGGTCGGTCCGGCCCGGCTCAATGCGTTCGGCCGAGGCCGGGCCGGTCGCGGGTGACGTCATAGGTGACACAGGCATCCGTCTGGGTGAGAGTACGTGCTGTCGGTCGGGTCCGTCCCATAGCCTGGACGCGGCGGTCCCGGGCTGCCGTGGCCGACAGGCACCGCGTCCGGCCGGGGCCAGCTGCCACGACCATCCGCCGCTACACTACGGCAGCCCGCTGGGGCGCCGGACCGTGCGAGCCTGGCCAGACCATCTCAATGGTCCCATGTTCGGGAGGTGCCCATGGCCGGCAGCCCCCGGTCACCGTCCGGGCCGGGCTCCGGTTCCGGGCCCGGGCCCGGGCCGGGTGCGGCGGGTGCCGGCGCGGTGCGCTGGTTCCTCGTCCGGGTCGCCGCCGCGGTCGCCGCTACGGCGATCGTGCTCTTCGTGGGCGGCTTCCTGATCGGGCACCAGGCCAGCGGGCCGGCCGCCGCCTGGGCGAAATCCAGCGGGCAGGACGCGCTGTGGCTCGGTCACGGCTGGCTGGCCGGCCCCGACGCTGGCGCGGGCGGCGCCGGGGCCGGGAGCGGTTCGGGCGGGCGCGACAGCTACGGCGGGAACGGCGGGCGGGGTCAACGACGTCTACGTGCTGGCCGGGCAGCTCAGCGCGGGCGGCCAGCTGGACCCGTCGCAGTACGCGGGGGCTGCGGCCTTCCTGCGCTCCTTTCATGCCGCGCTACCGCACGTCCGGGTGTGTGCCTGGCTGAACGGGACGGTCGGCCAGGAGCAGCTCAACCTCGACGACACGGCGACCCGGGCCGCCGTGGTGGCGTCGGCGGCCGCCCTCCTGCACGCCGGCTTCGGCGGCATCAGCTACGACCTGACCCCGGTGGCCAGCGGGGACAGCGGGCTGCTGGACCTGCTGAACGCGACCCGGGCGCTGCACCCGGGAGTCTTGTCGGTGGACGCGC
>JBEKCN010000691.1:0-3456 GCA_050014855.1 Streptosporangiaceae bacterium
GCTTCTGCTCAGGCGGGCGGGGCCGCGGCCTCCGGGAAGGGCGTGGCCGTGCCGCCCACAGCGGCTAGCGGCTGGGCGAGCCCGACCCCGGAGCCGTCCCGGCGGCCGAACGCCCCGGGCAGCTCCACCGGACCACCGGCCTCGGTGGCACCAAGTGCGGGCCCCGGCCCAGCCCAAGCCAGGATCAGCGTGTCCTCGCCCTTGAGGAACCGATGGCACCGTACGCCCCCGGTCGCCCGCCCCTTGGCCGGGAACTCGTCGTAGGGGCTGACCTTGACGCTGCCGGCTCCCGTCCCGGGCAAGGCCCCGGCGCTGCCGGCCACGGTCACCACGACCGGCTCACCGGCCTCGGCACCGCCGCCAGCACCTCCGGAACCATTCAGGGCGGCAGCCCCATCGGCACTACCGTTCCCGGAAGAGCCGCCCGCGGGGTCGACCGCGCCGAACCAGATGACGGTCGCGCCCGCCACCAGCCGGATGCCGGCCATTCCGCCGGCGAGGCGTCCCTGCGGCCGGACCGCCGAGGCGGGGAAGCGCAGCAGCTGGGCGTCGCTGCTGACGAAGACCAGGTCCTGCGTTTCGTCGCGGAGCGATACGGCGCCGACCACCCGGTCGTCCTCCTTGAGTGTGACGACCTCGAAATCGTCCCGCGCCTGGGGGTAGTCCGGCAGCACCCGCTTGACCACGCCGGACGCGGTGCCCAGGGTCAGCCCGGCCAGGGGCGTGTCCAGCGGAGCCAGCGCCACTACGGTCTCACCGGATTCCAGCGACACGAACTCCCCGACCGGGGTGCCGCCGGACAGGCCGGGGAACTGCGCGCTCGGCGGAAGGGCCGGGAATTCCAGCACGCTCAGCTTGATCATCCGCCCGGCGGAGGTCACCGCGCCGATCGTGCCGCGCACGGTGGTCGGAGCACTGGACACGATCACGTCGTGTGCGGCCCTGCCCGCCGGGCCTCCTTCGCCGAGGACGCCGTCCGCGGCCGCGCCGGGAGCGGTCCGCGCCAGCAGCCCGGTCGACGACAGCAGCACCGTGCACGGGTCGTCCGCCACCTCCAGCGGCACCGCCGCGGTCAGCGCGGCGCCGTTGCCCTCCAGCAGGATGGTGCGCCGGGGCGTGCCGAACCGCTTGGCCACGTCGGCCAGCTCCCCGGAGACCACCTCGCGGAGCTTGTCGTCGGAGGACAGGACCTCGGTCAGCTCGGCGATCTCGCGGCGCAGCGTGTCCCGCTCCCGCTCCAGCTCCAGCCGGTCGTAGCGGGTGAGCCGCCGCAGCGGCGTGTCCAGGATGTACTGCGCCTGGACGTCGGACAGGTCGAACACCGCCATCAGCCGCTGCTTGGCGGCCGCGGAGTCGTCGCTGGACCGGATGACCCCGATGACCTCGTCGATGTCCAGCAGCGCGATCATCAGGCCGTCGACCAGATGCAGCCGGTCCTCGCGCTTGCGCCGCCGGAACTCGCTGCGCCGCCGGACGACCTCGATGCGGTGGTCGACGTAGATGCTGAGCATCTCCCGCAGGCCGAGCACACGGGGCTGCCCGTCGACCAGCGCGACGTTGTTGATGCCGAACGTTTCTTCCATCGGCGTCAGCCGGTACAGCTCGGCCAGCACCGCCTCGGGGTGGAAGCCGCTACGGATCTCGATGACGAGCTGCAGCCCGCGGTGCCGGTCGGTGAGGTCCTTCACGTCGGTGATCCCGGTGAGCTTCTTGGCCTGCACCAGGTCCTTGATGCGTGCGATGACCTTTTCCGGCCCCACCCCGTACGGCAGCTCGGTGACGACGATCCCGGCGCGGCGCGGCGTGATCTGCTCGATCCGGCAGCTGGCCCGGGTACGGAAGACCCCGCGCCCGCTCTCGTACGCCTCCCGGATGCCCTCCAGGCCGACGATCTTCCCGCCGGTGGGCAGGTCCGGCCCCGGCACGAAGCGCATCAGCGCGTCGAGACCGGCGTCGGGGTGCCGGATCAGGTGCCGCGCGGCGGCGATGACCTCACCGAGGTTGTGCGGCGCCATATTGGTCGCCATCCCGACCGCGATCCCGGACGCGCCGTTGACCAGCAGGTTGGGCAGCGCGGCAGGGAGAACCGAGGGCTCGGTCTCCTGCCCGTCGTAGTTCGGCACGAAGTCGACGGTGTCCTCGTCGATCGAGGCCACCATCTCCATCGCCGCCGCCGTCAGCCGGGCCTCGGTGTACCGCATGGCCGCCGCGGGGTCCTCGCCGCCCAGCGAGCCGAAGTTGCCATGCGGGTCCACCAGCGGCAGCCGCATCACCCAGGGCTGACCCAGCCGCACCAGGGCGTCATAGATGGCGCTGTCGCCGTGCGGGTGCAGGCGGCCCATGACGTCCCCGACGACGCGGGCGCACTTGACGTGCCCGCGGTCGGGCCGCAGCCCCATCTCGTTCATCTGGTACAGAATCCGGCGCTGCACCGGCTTGAGCCCGTCCCGGGCGTCCGGCAGCGCGCGCTGGTAGATGACGGAGTAGGCGTACTCCAGGTAGCTGCCCCGCATCTCCTCGGCGACGTCGATGTCGACGATGTTCTCTTCGAAATCGGGCGGCGGGGGCGGGGGTGCAGAACGTCGGGCCATGTCCGCCATTGTGCCGTCCGCGTAGACCAGAAATGCCCACTTCCCCCGGCGTTTCGCCCGGCGGCGGGCCCGTCAGGGCTGGTCAGGTGGCGGAGAAGCCGCCGTCGACGAACAGCGTCTGCCCGGTGACGTACGCGCTGGCCGGGCCGGCCAGGAAGACGGCGGCGCCCTCGAAGTCCGCGGGCTCGCCGTTGCGGCCGATCATCGTGCGCGCGGCCAGCGCCCGGACGCGTTCCGGGTCGGTGGTCACGGGCGCGGTCAGCGGCGTCACGACGAAGCCGGGACAGACCGCGTTGCAGCACACGCCGCGGCGCGCCCACGCCTCAGACTGGGACCGTGTCAGCGCCGCCAGCCCGGCCTTGGAGGCCCCGTAGCCGCCGCTCTGGCCGAACGCGCGCAGCGCTTGCTGCGAGGTCACGTTGATGATCCGGCCCCAGCCACGGGCCGCCATGCCCGTCCCGTACCGCTGGCCGAGCAGGAACGGTGCGGTGAGGTTGACCGCCATGGTCTGGTCCCACTGCGCCTGGGTCAGGTCCGGCAGTGGTGGCCGCAGGTTGATCCCGGCGCTGTTCAGGAGGATGTCTGGTTCCCCGAACGGGACTGCCGCAGCGTCGGCTGCCCGTTCGAGCTCACCCCGGCCGGCCAGGTCGGCGCTGACCCACGCGGCCTGGCATCCGTCCGCGCCGAGTTCGTCCACCGTCTCCTGCAGGGCCTTTTCCCCCCGCGCGATCAGCACTACCCGGGCCCCCGCCCGGGCCAGCGCCCCGCCCATGGCCCGCCCGATCCCCGAGCTCCCCCCGGTGACCACCGCCACCCGCCCCGCCAGCGAGAACAACCCCTGTAGATACAAGCTCATAACCGCCAC
>JBEKCN010000692.1:0-3445 GCA_050014855.1 Streptosporangiaceae bacterium
CCCGAACTGCCCGCCCCAGTAGACCGCAGAGGCGTGTGGCAGCAGCGCGAAGCCAAGCCCGATCGAGGCGGCAAAGGTCAGCCCGCTGACCGCTGCGGCGCGCACTCTCCGTGTGAGCAGCAGGTACGCAATGAAGATCAGCGGGGTCAGCTTGACCGCTGCCGCCAGGCCAATGCCGATGCCCTTGCCTCGTGTGCGGTCAGGCAGCGCCAGGTCGCCGACCACGAGGGCCAGCAGCACGACATTGATCTGCCCGAAGAACAGTGTCATCGCGACCGGTTCGAGCCAGAGGCTCACTGCCGCGATCGCGAACGCGCCCGCCGCCCTCGCGATGCCCGCGGGCCGCCCGGCGATCCCCAGCGCCTGGTACGCCACGACGGGCAGCAACCCGATCGTCAGGACCGCTAGCACAACCTGCCAGTCGGCGAAGGATAGCGGGCTCGCCACCGCGAACAACAACGCGGCGAACGGCGTGTAGGTGAACGGCTGGTTGGCTACACCAAGCCCCAGCGCATACAGCGCGGCCGGCTGGTGCCGCGCCGCGAGGCCGGCGCCCCGGTATACCGTCGCGTCGGTCTGCTTCCAGTAGTCATGCGGCAACGCGTGGACGAGCAGCGCGTAACCAGCCACGGCGAGCAGGAACAATGCGACCGCCAGCGCCAGCCAGCCAGCCGGTCGGATTCGCGTCACCGTTCTCGCCTCCTCAGCCCGCCGTCGCCGCGACGAGCGCGGGGAAATGCCTGGGCCAGGGCCGACCGCCAGGGGCTCACTGGCATCGGGATCCGCCGGCATTGATCACACTTAGGCCGTCGTGGCCGACTGGCGTCGCCGTCAGCTTCTGCTGACGCAATGCAGTTGCCCACGCCTGCTGCTCGGCCGTTATCACGTGCGTGCGGACGAGCCAGATCTTGCCGCAGGTGCGTTGCCGGGCCAGGGCCTGGGACAGCGCGGCATCGACCCCGGCGGAATCCCGGGTGCGCGCGACTACGATGTCCGGCTGGTCGGGGAAGTACGCCTCGTATCCCTGCAGAACAGTTGCGTCGGCCCGGCGGGCCGGAATGCCGGTCGGCCAGTAGTAGCCGAAGCCCCAGTTGCTGCTCAGGTTCACCAGGATCACGTCGCCGCGGGCAGCATGAGCGGCGACGTAGCGAGCCTGGTCGCGCACATCCTCATTAGGGATGTTGTGGCTTCGCGCGTACGGCTGGACGTGGCTGACGAAGGCGGCCACGGCCAGGACCGCCAGCCCGGCCGCGAGCGTGCCTTTGAGCCAGGGCCGCAGCAGCGAGCACATCCCGGCCACCCCGATCGCGGCGACCGCGGTGGTGATCGCGAGCAGGAACGTCGAGGTCCGGAGGTCGAGGAACGGATACTTCTGCGCTGCGGAGACCACGAGCATCTCCGGCCACAGCACGGCGGCCGTGACGGCCGTCGCGGGCCTGCCGAGCCGGAAGATGGTGACGAGCCCGGCGAGGACCAGCGGCAGCGCCAGCCAGGCTGGGCCGAGGCCGAGATAGGCGTCTACGCCGCTGAAATGCGAGGTTACGAAGTTTATGTCGGCATGCAGGCCTTTGCCGACCGGAAGGTAGAAGTTACTCCAGTAGGCGGTGAGCCCTGGCCCCGCCGCGCGGGCGTCGAATCCCTCGTACACGCCGAGCATGAGGACCGCCGTGCCCGCGCCGACGGCGGCCACCTCCGCGAGCCGGCGCCAGGCCCGCCGGGCGAGCTGGACCACGCACACCGCCCCGAACGCCGCCACACCGACGAAGGCTGCGGCGTCGCTGAACAGCATGCCGCCCCAGACGGCCGCCGACAGGACGACCAGTCCCGGCCGCGACCATTCGCGCTCGAGCCGGGAGGTCAGAGCCAGCACCAGCAATGCCATGCAGGCGTCGGCGGTGTACTGCTTCAGGTCGTCGCGCACGAGCATCGCGGGCACCAGGAGCACGGCGGCCCCGGCCAGCAGCCCGGCGGCGACCGAAGCCTCCCGCCGCGGCCAGCCGAGCTCCCGGCCAAACCAGTAGGCGATCACGACAGCGGCGCCGGCAAAGGCGAGGGGAAGCAGCCGGGATGTCTGCTCTCCCGGCACGGTGAGCAGGCGCATCAGCACGGACCAGCCGATCGGCGTGCTGGAGGTCGTGGCCGGCAGCTGCGAGAGCGGGAACCGGGTGGTGACAGCAACCCAGGCCTCGTCGTTCCAGAACGGCTGCCTGAGCAGGTATCCCACGTCGTGGACCACGAGGACGAGCAGGCCGAGCAGGAGCACGGCCAGATGCTCGGCGGTTCGCCGCCGCCACCGGACCGCCTGACGCACGCGGGCGCGCAGACCTGCGCCGCCGGCGCTGGACTGCGGCGGATTTGTGCCTGAGCTGGCTCGGCGAGCTTCCGGATGAATCATGTGGCGACGACCGGCGGACCGCTAGGCGCGGCGGGCCGTGAACCGCTCCCGAAGCAGGATCCACAGCGCCTCGACCCCGTCGCGCCCGGTGAGCTTCTTTCCCGCCTCGCGGCTGCGCGCGGTGTAGCTGATCGGAACCTCGTAGGGCCTGATACCTCGCCGCAGCAGCTTCCCGGTGACCTCGGCCTCCATGCCGAAGCCGGTCTCGCGGATGCCCAGCTCACGGTACAGCGCGGTCGGGATCAGCTTGAAGCAGGTCTCCAGGTCGCTGATGTAGCAGTTGAACAGCACGTTGGCGAAGGTCGTCACCCCCTTGTTCCCCAGCACGTAGGCGTAGGAGTAGGCGTTGTGACTGCCGAACATCCTCGTGCCGTACACCACCTCAGCCTGACCGGCTATCACCGGTGCGAGCAGGGCGGGGATCTCGCCCGGCGTGTACTCCAGGTCCGCATCGCACATGATCACGTAATCGCCGGTGGCGACCGCGGCGGCCGTCCGGATCGCGGCGCCCTTGCCCTGGTTGCGCTCGTGCAGGTGGACCTTCACTCGCGGGTCGTCCCCGAGGGACTGGTACAGATCCCTGGTCCCGTCCGTGCTCCCGTCGTCGACTACGACGAGCTCGATCTCGCACGGAGCGTCGACGTTGAGAACCTCCTTCACCGCGGAGGCCAGAGTGGCACGTTCGTTGTATACGGGCATTAGTACCGACAATTTCACGCAGGGCAGCTTAGCGGGAATACCGGGTTGAGGGGGTTGGAGCCGTACAAACCGGATAGATTGCGGCCAAGCCGATAGATTTCGGCTCACGGGTTCGTTGTGCCCGTGGTGGCGGGCCGTCGGAAGGAGGCTGGTGAGCCAGGACTCGGTGCAAGGTCGTGGCCGGGTGTCGGCCGACGGGTCCCGGCGGGTCCTGGTGACGGGGGGCTCGGGTTTCATCGGGTCGCATCTGTGCCGGCGCCTGCTCGGCCAGGGTCACGACGTGCTCGTGGTGGACAACTTCTACTCGAGCACTCGGCACAACGTGGTCGACCTGCTCAGCGAGCCGCGGTT
>JBEKCN010000693.1:0-3435 GCA_050014855.1 Streptosporangiaceae bacterium
CTGCTGCTGGAGCTGTCCGGCCGGCTGGCGGCGGTGGAGGACCTGGTCGGTGTGCTGTCCGCGCAGCCGTCAGTCAGCGGGGACACCGTGCTCGCCGACTGCGCGGCGCAGCTAGAGCACCGGGTGGGGCGGCTCCGGGACGCCCTCGACGCCCTCCGGGTCGGCTAGCGGCTCACGCTCGCGGGCGTCCGCCCGCATCGGCAGCCATCCGTCGCCTGCCACGTAGGCGCGGATGACCTTGGCCGGGACCCCGGCGACCACGCAGCGGTCGGGGAACCGGCCGCGGACCACCGAGCCGGCGCCGACGACGACGTTCCGCCCGATGATCGAGCCGGGCAGGATGATCGTGCCGGCCCCCAGCCAGCTGCCCGCCCCGACGGACACCGGCGCGTTGGCTGGCCACTGCCGCCCGATCGGGGTGTCCGGGTCGGCGTAGCTGTGGTTCTGGTCGGTGATGTACACGTTCGGTCCGGTGAAGACATCGTCGCCGATCACGATGGAGTCGTGGGCCACGATGTGGGTGCCGCGGCCGATCATGCAGCGGTCACCGATCCGCAGCAGCGGTACCGGCCCGAGCTCCTGACCGGGTACGGTGCCCGCCGATATCGACACGTGCTTGCCGAGGACCGTGTCGGTGCCGATCTGGATCCAGGGCTCACCGAAGATGGCCCCCGGCGGGAAGACGAGGACCGAGCCGGGCCCGAACGCCGCGAACCGCGTCCCGGCCGGGGTGCCGGCGGTGACCGCGCCCGCGCGCTCGGCCGCGTGCCAGGCCCAGTGGATGGCGAGCTGGCTCAGGGCCCGCCAGGACAGGCCAGTCACTGCGCGCCTCCCGGAGCTCACGACCACATCCTGGTCTAACGGTCCAGTGTGCACCATTCTGCTCAGCCAGAAGCCGTCAGCGCACCAGGATTTCGGAGGTGGTCAGCCGAGGCGGGCGTGACGTCCGCAGAAGGAGCGCCAGCGAGCGTCCGTAGCCACGGGCCCTGGCCCGGGTGAGCGCCCGGTGTCACGGTGAGCACCACGGGTTACGGCGAGGCGATCGTTACCGGCCCAGCGAGCCGGGCCTTGTGCCCGGCGAGCGGCCGGTGCTGTCGGCGGGAACCGCAGCGGGTCACGGCGAGGCGCTCGTGACCGGCCCAGCGACCCGGGCCGGAGGCCCGGTGAGTGGCCGGTGTGTCGGCGAGGTACGACCGCGCGGGCGCGGAGCGCATTCGGGGGGTTCCGGGGGGTCGCCCCCCGGGTCAGCACTGCGGGGTTCCGGGGGGCCGTCCCCCCGGGTCAGCACAGCGGCGAGCTGTCCGCAGGCACCATCGATTTCCCGGCCCCGGGTGTCCCGGACGGTGACCGGTACGCCGTGGCTGGCCAACCGGGCCACGAACTCCTCCTGCGTACCCGCCCGTGAGGCGGTCCAGCGCGATCCGGGCGTGGGGTTGAGCGGGATTAGGTTGACGTGCGCGAGCCGCCCGGTCAGCAGCGTGCCAAGCAGGTCCGCGCGCCACGCCTGGTCGTTCACGTCGCGGATGAGGGCGTATTCGATCGAGACGCGGCGGCCCGTGACGTCGGCGTACCGCCACGCGGCGTCCAGCACCTCGGCCACCTTCCAGCGCCGGTTCACCGGCACCAGCTCGTCCCGGGCCTCGTCGTCGGGGGCGTGCAGCGACACGGCCAGCGTCACCGGCAGGCCCTCGGCCGCGAGCCGGCCGATCGCCGGGACCAGGCCGACGGTGGACACGGTGAGACCGCGGGCGGACAGGCCGAGCCCGGCCGGCGCCGGCTCGGTGAGGCGGCGGACCGCCTGCACCACGCTGCGGTAGTTGGCCAGTGGCTCGCCCATGCCCATGAAGACCACGTTCGAGACCCGGCCCGGGCCACCCGGGACCTGGCTGCGGGCGAGCGTGCGCGCCCCGGCCACGACCTGTTCCACGATCTCGGCCGTGGACAGGTTACGGGTCAGCCCGGCCTGCCCCGTCGCGCAGAACGGGCAGGCCATCCCGCAGCCGGCCTGGGACGAGACGCACATGGTGACGCGGCCCGGGTAGCGCATCAGTACCGACTCGACGTAGGCGCCGTCGAAGGCCCGCCACAGCGTCTTCCGGGTCGTACCGCCGTCGCAGGCCAGCTCCCGCTCGGCGGTCAGCAGGGGCGGCAGCAGCGCGTCCGCCAGCTCCTGGCGGGATGATTGCGGCAGGTCGGTCATCTCGCCCGGGTCGTCGGCCAGCCGGGCGAAGTACTGCCGGGACAGCTGGTCGGCGCGGAACGGGCGCTCACCCAGTTCGGTCACGGCGGCCCGGCGCTCGGGCAGGGTCAGGTCAGCGAGGTGCCGCGGCGGCTTCACCCGGCCCCGTGAGCCGCGGGAGGCGGCCGGGCCGTCCAGCCCGCCGAGCAGCCCCGGCGGCAGGCCGCCCGGCGGCAGCGGGGCCGGGTCCGGAAGGGCCTGCGTCGCCGGAGGCGGCGAGCTGGGGCGAGAAGGTGACACAACGCGTCCGTTCGGCTGGTAAGGGGCAACGATCCAGGATAGGCGGATCCGGGGCCACCCGGTGCCGCCGGCATACTGGGTACGGGCGTGGCGCCGTCGGGGGCGGCCGGTGACCTGACGCAGTTGGCGTAAATTTTAGGTATGCCGATGTTGCACCGGGTATCCACGGAGTCGCAGCAGCCGAAGATGCTGCTCGAAAGCGTGAACCCGTACGAGAGCCGTCGGCTGACGGTCGAATTCGACGGGGTGACCACCGCCGCTTACCTGCACGACGAGACCTCCACCGTGGCGGCGACCTGGATCGCGAACCACGTGCCCGCCCCGGCCAGCCCGGACCCGGCCCGGATCGAGGCCGGCCAGGCGCCGATCATGCCGTCTGGGCACACGAAGCTGCCCGAAGGCCGCCCGCCGATCGAGCCCGGCACGCTGGAGCCGCTCTGGTTCGAGGAAGGCGACGGCGTGGCCGTCCTGGAGAACGGGAAGCTGCTCGCGGTCATCCCCGGCTGGTCGGACGCGCGCCGCGGGATGCCCGGTTACAGCCGGGACATCCTGGGCCAGACCCCGTTCGGCTGGTCCCTGGACGACGCGATGGAGGGCCTCGGCCCACGGGTCGACCGGGCCCGGGTCTACTGGCAGTGGCGGAGCGACGAGCGATCGTGGGGGGTCTTCCAGCAGGGGGTGCTCGGGCACCTGGAGCGGCTCGGCCCCGCCAGCCATTACTGGGACGCGTCGATGGGCCGGCAGCCGATGGCCGGCATCAGCGAGCGCCCGCCGGCTGAGGGCCGCCCGTACACGGTGCTGTCCACGGTCGGGATGAGCTGCCAGCGCATGCCGGTGGTGGAGCGGCTCGTCCAGGACCCGGCCTCGTACGCCCGGATCGAGCTGGCCATGGCGACCACGATGCCGCCCGCGCAGGCCGCGCGGATCTTCCTGTGGCTCGCGCCGTACCCGTGGCG
>JBEKCN010000694.1:0-3435 GCA_050014855.1 Streptosporangiaceae bacterium
GCTCAGCCTTCAGCCGGGCGATGGCCGTGTCCAGCCGCGGGTCCGCACCCGCGGCCTGGCCGACCTCCGCGAAGAAGGCTTCGGCCGATTCGGGCTGGCGCTCCAGAGCGCGCGGCGTGTCCAGCGCGGCAACGTTGCCGGAACCTTCCCAGATGGACTGCAGGGGCGCCTCGCGGTACAGCCGGGGCATCCCGGACTCCTCGACGTAGCCGTTACCGCCGAGGCATTCCAGCGCCTCCGCGGCGTGCGCCGGGACCCGCTTGCAGACCCAGTACTTGGTGGCGGCCAGGGCCAGCCGCCGGAACGCCGCTTCCTGCGCGTCCCCGGCCACGGCCCGGTCGGTCGCCCCGGCCAGCCGGAAGGTGACCATGGTGGCCGCCTCGGACTCTACGGCCAGGTCGGCGAGCACGCTGGCCATCAGCGGCTGGTCGGCCAGGCGGGCCCCGAACGCGCTGCGGTGCGCCGCGTGGTGGGCGGCCTGCACGGCTCCCGCGCGCATCCCGGTGGCCGCGGCGAGCACGCAGTCCAGCCGGGTCATGTTGACCATCTCGATGATCGTCCGGACTCCTCGGCCCTCCGCCCCGACCAGCCAGGCGGCCGCCCCGTCGTACTCGACCTCGGCGGACGCGTTGGACCGGTTGCCGAGCTTGTCCTTGAGCCGCTGCAGGTGCATGCCGTTGCGGGTGCCGTCCGGCAGCACGCGCGGCAGCAGGAAGCAGGACAAGCCGCCGGGGGCCTGCGCGAGGACCAGGAACACGTCGCTCATCGGCGCCGAGGTGAACCACTTGTGCCCAGTCAGCCGGTAGCTGCCCGGCCCGTCCCCCGGCACGGGGACCGCGCGCGTGGTGTTGGCGCGGACGTCGGAGCCGCCCTGCTTCTCGGTCATCGACATGCCGGCGATCAGGCCGCGCTTGCCTTCCGGCGGGCCCAGGACCGGGTCGTAGGCGGTGGACGCCAGCAGCGGCTCGAACCGCTGGGCCAGCTCGGGGGCGTGCCGCAGGGCCGGGACGATCGCGTACGTCATCGAGACCGGGCAGGTGTGACCCGCGTCCGTGCGGCCCCACAGGTAGAGCTTCGCCGCCCGCGCGACGTGAGCGCCGGGGCGGCCCGTCCGCCACGGCGCGGCGTGCAGGCCGCTGCCGATGGCCACGTTCATCAGCTCGTGCCAGGCCGGGTGGAACTCGACCTCATCAACGCGGTGCCCGTACCGGTCGTGCGTGTGCAGCACCGGCGGGTGCTCGTTGGCCAGCCGCCCCCAGTCCTGCGCCTGCTGGGTCCCGGCGCGGCGGCCGATCGAGCGGACGTCCGGCTCGGCCCAGCCGGCGCCTTCCCGGCGGAGCGCGTCGAGCATGGCCGGGTCGTCGGCCACGTCGTAGCCGATCAGCGGCGGGACCTGGTTGAAGACCTCGTGGGTCGGCGGCATCGTCGCCTCCATCGTCGGTTGGCCTGGAGGGTCGCGGGCGTCAGTGCCGGGCTGGCTCCCAGCCTCCATCATTCCCCGACGTTACCGGTGAGTACAGCTCCGGGCGGCGGTCGGCCAGCAGGTCGTTGCGCTCGTTGAGGCGCTTGTCCCGCGCGCGGGCCAGATCGCAGTCGGCGACCAGAACGGCGGGGGTGTCGGCCAGAACCGGGCCGGCCAGCGGGTAGCCGTCCGGGCCGATGATGACCGAGCCGCTGATCCAGTCCACGCCACGCTCGGTGCCGCACCGGTCCGCGACCACGACGAACACGCCGTTCACCGACGCGTCGGCCTGGGCCTTCACCACCTCGGCGGGCCGCTCCCCCGGCGGGCACGGCGCGGCGGGCCAGTTGACCGGGGCGGCGATGAGGTCGGCACCCGCCAGGGCCGGCAGCCGGGCCCACTCGGGGAACTCCAGGTCGTAGCAGATGACCAGGGCCACCCGGCCGAACGGGAGGCTGACCACCGGCGGGGCGGCCGAGCCCGGGGTGAAGACCAGGCCCTCCCGGTCCCACAGGTGCGCCTTGCGGTAGATCGCCCGGGTCCCGGTGGCGTCGACCAGCGCCGCGCTGTTCCAGAGCCGCCCGTCGCCGCCCAGCTCGCAGAACCCGCCGACGATCACGATGCCGTGGGCGGCGGCCAGTTCCCGCCACTGACGCAGCGTCGGGCTGTCGGCCGCGGCGGTGGCGAGCCCGCGCGCCTCCTGCGCGCTGGCGAACACGTAACCGGAGTCGCAGAGCTCCGGCAGCACGACCAGTTCCGCGCCCGCTGCCGCGGCGTCGGTCACGGCGGCGGCGGCGGTCCGGCGGTTGCCGTCGGCGTCGCCGATGACCGGTGCGAGCTGGGCCGCAGCGACCACGGTCATGCCAGGCCCGCCTGCCCGGTGCCCATGCTCCGGCCGGCCTGCAGCGCGAACAGGCCGAGCAGCTCGTAAGCCACGTTCGCGGCGGCCAGCGAGGTCAGCTCGGCGTGGTCGTAGGCCGGGGCGACCTCCACGATGTCGGCGCCCACCAGCCGCAGCCCGTCCAGGCCCCGCAGGATGAGCTGAAGCTCCCGGGTGGTCAGCCCACCCGGCTCCGGGGTCCCGGTGCCCGGGGCGTGCGCCGGGTCAAGCACGTCGATGTCGACGCTGACGTAGACCGGGCGCTGGCCGACCCGGTCGCGGACCCGGTCGATGGCGTCGTCCACCCCGCGGCGGGCGACGTCGGTGGTCGACACCGTCGCGAAGCCGAGCTTCCGGTCGTCGGTCAGGTCGGCACCCGCGTACAGGCTGCCCCGGATGCCGACGTGCGCGGAGCAGTCCAGGGCGAGCACGCCCTCCTCGACCGCGCGCCGGAACGGTGTGCCGTGGGTGTAGGGCGCGCCGAAGTAGGTGTCCCAGGTGTCGAGGTGCGCGTCGAAGTGCACCAGCGCCACCGGGCCGTGCCGGGCCGCGGTGGCCCGCAGCAGCGGCAGCGCGATCGTGTGGTCCCCGCCGATCGCGATCAGGTGGTCCGCGGCCGCCAGCAGGCCACGCGCCCCGGCCTCCACCTCGCTGATGGCCTGCCGCAGGTCGAAAGGGTTTGCGGCCAGGTCGCCGGCGTCAGCGACCTGCTGCCCGGCCCAGGGCCCGACGTCGAGCCCGGGATGGTAGGGGCGGAGCAGCTTCGAGCCGGCCCGCACCGAGGCCGGCCCGAAGCGGGCGCCCGGCCGGTACGACACGCCCGAGTCGAACGGGATGCCCGCGATGGCCACCGCGGCGGAGCCGACGTCGGCCAGCCGCGGCAGCCGGGCGAACGTGTCGGGGCCTGCGTAGCGCGGGACAACCAGCGCACTCGGCGGCCCCACAGGCTCCGCTCCGCTCACGGTCTAGCTGCGCTCGACGATGCCGCGGATGAACATGGCCTGCCCGGCGTGCTGCAGCCCGTCGGAGATCACGCTGACGAGCCGCACAGCCAGGGTCACCGGCGGGGTCCACGACGGGTCGACGACCCGGG
>JBEKCN010000695.1:0-3429 GCA_050014855.1 Streptosporangiaceae bacterium
TGGAGGCGGTACTGGCGGCGGCGGTGGAGCAGCGCTCCCCGGTCATCATCCAGACGTCGGTCAAGACGGTCCGGGCTATTGGCATCGACCTGCTGTTCGCCATGTGGCAGGAGCTGACGGCGGGAATTGAGGTTCCGGTCAGCCTGCACCTGGACCACTGCCCGGATCGCAAGGTCATCACCAGTTGCCTGCGCACAGGGTGGAACTCGGTCCTGTTCGACGGCTCCAGGCTGCCAGTGGAGGAGAACCAGCGACAGACGGTGGAGGTCGTGGCCGAGGCCCGGTCCTACGGCGCGAACGTCGAAGGGGAGATCGAGGCCATCACCGGCGTCGAGGACGACATCGGCTCCGATGAAGAGGCTCAGCGGCAGTCGCTGCCGGTGGCGCTCGAATTCATCCGGAAGACGGGAATCGACGTGTTCGCGCCGGCCATCGGCAACGCGCACGGCGTATACCGCTCCGAGCCCCATCTCGACGCACAGCGGGTCTCCGACATCGTGACGGCGCAGCCGATCCCCATCGCGCTGCACGGCGGCACGGGGATGACCGACGCCCAGTTCACCGACCTGATCGCGCGAGGCTGCGCCAAGGTAAACATCTCCACCGCCCTCAAGGTCACGTACATGCAGGCGAACCTGGCCTTCCTGCGCGACGCCGAGGAGCGTGATACGTGGGATCCTCCCTCGCTGTTCGGTGCGGTGCGGACGGCCGTGAAGGATATGGCCGCTGATCACATGCGCCGCTTCGGCAGCGTAGGCCAGGCCTGGTGAGCAGGTGACCAGCCCGCCGGCCCAGGCCCTCGTGCTCGACTGCGACGGCGTACTGGCCGACACCGAGCGCTACGGCCATCTGGTCGCGTTCAACCAGACGTTCGAGGAATTCGGTCTCCCCGTCCACTGGAGCGTGGCGGACTACCAGCAGAAGGTCAGCATCGGCGGCGGCAAGGAGCGGATGGCCAGCCTGCTCACGCCCGAGTTCGTGGCGGCCGCCGGCCTGCCGGCCGATGCTGAAGGGCAGCGGAGCGCCGTCGCCGCCTGGCACCGCCGCAAGACGGAGATCTACGCCGAACTGGTCGCCTCCGGCGCCGTCCCGCCCCGGGCGGGCATCGCGCGCGTCGTGGCCGAGGCGCTGGCCGCGGGCTGGCCGGTGGCCGTCGCGTCGACGTCAGCCGAACCCTCGGTACGCGTGACTCTGGAGCGGGCGGTGGGGGCGGAGAATGCACGCGCGGTCAAAGTGTTCGCCGGTGACATCGTCCCGCGGAAGAAGCCGGCGCCGGACATCTACCTGCTGGCCCTCGACTCGCTCGGCCTGCCCGCGGACCGCGTCGTGGTGATCGAGGACTCCAGAAACGGCCTGCTGGCCGCCACCGGAGCCGGCGTGACCTGCATGATCACCGTCAACGACTTCACCGCGGCCGAGGATTTCAGCGAAGCCGGTTTGGTCGTCTCCTCGCTGGGTGACCCCGGCGGAGAGCACACGCTGGTCCTCGCCAACCGCAGCCGGGCCACACCGGGTGCCTGGATCACCCTGGCCGACCTGGCCAGCCTGCTGGCTAGTAGCAATCCGTCACCGGGCGCCGCGGCGGCGACCCTCCCGGCTCAAGGAGCAGTCATGTCCGCAGATCTAGCCGACGTCGAGGCCGTCGTCCGCACGATCGCCACGGTCGCCGTCGACAACGAGAAATACTTCGGCGACCTGGATGCCGTGGTGGGCGACGGCGACTTCGGTTATTCGATGGCGCGCGGCTTCGAGCTGGTCCTGCAGGGCTGGGACGACTTCGACCGCGCCGATATCGGCACCTTCCTCAAGAAGATCGCGGTCGTCATCACCAGCCGTATCGGCGGCACGTCGGGCCCGATCTGGGGGACGGCCTTTCTGCGCGCGGGCGTGACCGCCGGATCCGCGGACCGGCTGGAGCCCGCCCAGATCGTGGCGATGCTCCGGGCTGCGACCGATGGAATCAAGGCGCGCGGGAAGTCGGACGTCGGGGACAAGACGCTCCTGGACGCGCTCGTCCCGGCGGTCGACACCATCCAAGAGCAGATCGCCGCCGGGCACGACGCCGCAGCCACCCTGCGGGCGGCGGCGGCAACCGCGCGAAGCAGGGCCGATGCGACCCGGTCGATGCAGGCGATGCGGGGGCGGGCCAGCTACACCGGCGAACGCAGCGTTGGCACCTTGGACGCGGGCGCCGTCGCAGTCGCCGTCATGTTCGAGGCACTCGCCGACCAGTGGTCGAAGCGCCCAGTTCAATCCTGATCCACGGAGGACAATGCGATGAAGAAGTTTGTCAACGACCCGCAGCAATTCGTGCCCGAGATGCTCAAAGGCATCGCCCTGGCCAACCCGGACACGCTCAGGTACGTGCCTGAGTACAACCTCATCATGCGGGCCCACGCACCTCGCGACGACAAGGTCTCGATCATCCAGGGTTCCGGGTCCGGGCACGAGCCCGCCCACGTGATGATCGTGGGCACGGGAATGCTCGACGCGGCATGCCCGGGCGACGTGTTCTCCGCCCCGCCGATGGACTACGTGCTCGAGACCAGCAAGCTGCTCGCTACGCCCAAGGGCGTGCTGCACATCATCAACAACTACACCGGCGACCGGATGGCTTTCGAGATGGGCCAGGAGATGGCGGCGGCGGACGGAATCACGATCGGCACGCTGCTGGTCGACGACGATGTTGCGGTGAAGGATTCGACCTACACGGTCGGGCGGCGCGGCGTGGCCGGGAACTTCTTCGTCATCAAGGCGACGGGAGCCGCATCCGAGCAGGGCGCCGATCTCGATGAGTTGCTGCGCATCGGCAACAAGGTCAACTCGGTGACCCGGACGATGGGAATGGCGCTGACGTCGTGTACGCCACCAGCCAAGGGCTCCCCGCTCTTCGAGCTCGGGGACGACGAGATGGAGATGGGCGTGGGCATCCACGGGGAACCGGGACGCCGTCGTGAGAAGCTGGTCAGCGCCAATGAGATCGTCGACGAACTGCTTGAAGCCGTGGTGAGCGACCTGCCCTTCCGCCAGGGTGATGACGTAGCGCTCATGATCAACGGGCTCGGGGGCACGCCGATCAGCGAGCTGTACCTGCTCTACGGATACGCCCACGAGCAGCTGGCCCAACGCGGGATCAACGTCCGGCGCAACTATGTCGGCAACTACTGCACATCCCTGGACATGGCAGGTGTATCTATCACCCTGAGCCGCCTCGACCAGGAGATCGGTGAGCTGCTCGCCACGCCGGCGGAGATCGCGATCCGGACGTTCTGACGGGGCCGGCCATCGCCCGCCGGGAACCGGCCTTCCTAGTCCGCCCGGTGCTCCAGCGCGCGCCGGGTCAGGACCCGCGCCAGGTGCTGGCGGAAGGCACGGTCGGCGTGGATGTCCTCACCGGGCTCGGTGCCGTCGGCCGCCAGCTCGGCGGCA
>JBEKCN010000696.1:0-3425 GCA_050014855.1 Streptosporangiaceae bacterium
GGCGAGCAACGACTTGCTGATCGGGTTGCTCGACGCCGAGACTGGCCAGCGCGGCTATTTGCTGACCAACAATCCCGTTTATCTTCAGCCCTACCATGCGGCGCTCTCGACGATCCCAGCCGACCAGCAGCGTCTCGGCTCGCAGATCTCAGCGGTCCCCGGCGGCCGGCAATACTTCGCCACGCTCAAGAGTCTGGTCGCGGCGAAGCTGGCCGAGCTGACCGAGACCATCAAACTGGAGCGCGCCGGTGATCACGCCGGTGCGGTGCGGATGGTGGACACCACCGAGGGCAAGCAGATCATGGACGCCGCACGGGGGGTGACCGCAGACCTCCAGCGCGCCGCCACTGCGGCCGGCGCCTCGCGGCGCTCGGACCTGGGTACCCAGCTGACCGTCTTTATTGCCCTGGCCGCCGTCCTGGCCGCCGCTGATGTGGGCGCCAGTCTTGTCCTGCGCCGCCGCCTGCGCCGGGCCACCAAGCAGATCCGGTCGCTGAACGCGAACCTGGAACAGCAGGTACGGCAGCGCACCATTCACCTGGAGCGGGCCAACAAGAACCTGGAGGCCTTCGCCTACTCCATCGCCCACGACCTGCGCACCCCGCTGCGAGGGATCAGCGGGTTCGCCACAGCCCTCGTGGAGGACTACGGCGACCGGCTCGACGAAACAGGCCGCGAGTACGCCGGGCGCGTCGAGGCGGGCTGCGCGCGCATGTCCACCCTGATCGATGACCTGCTGCACCTGTCACAGGTGACCCAGGTCAAGATGAGCCTCCAGGGCGTTGACCTCAGCGCCGAGGTCACCGCCATCTGCGACCGGCTCCGCGCCCGTGACCCCGGCCGTGAGGTCCGGGTGACCGTGCAGGAAGGCGTCCGGGTCACCGCGGACCGTACCCTGATCCGGTCCGTGCTGGACAGCCTGCTCGACAACGCCTGGAAGTTCACCGCCCGCCGCGACGGCGCCGCCATCGAGTTCGGGACCGCACCCGCCGGCGACGCCCCGATCTGCTGCTACGTGCGCGATAACGGGGCCGGCTTCGACCCCGCCTACACCGGCAAGCTGTTCCAGCCGTTCCAGCGGCTCCACGGCGCCGGCGATTTTCCCGGCAACGGCGTCGGCCTGGCCAGCGTCCGGCGCATCATCGAGCGCCACGGCGGCCGGACCTGGGCCGAAGGCACCGTCGACGGCGGCGCCACCATCTACTTCACCCTCAACACGGAGGGGGCGCCCCCTGAATGACCGGCAGATCATGCTCATCGAGGACGACCCGGACGACCGGGACCTCACCATCCGGGCACTCAAGAAAAACAACGTCCTCAACCCCGTCACCGTCGCCAGCAACGGCGCCGAAGCCCTCACCATGCTTTTCGCGGACGACCACCGCGGCAACATCGATGCCCAACTGCACGAGATTCGTCAACTGGCCTATTTCTGACGGTGGCCTGGTAAGCCCATTTCCATTCAGCCGCATCCGTTCGTTATTGACAAGCTCGACTATCTCCTGCGGCGGCTCGGCCAATTTCCTGCCACGCAGATCAAGTTCTCTGGTCAAGATGCCGCACCGCGGTCTCGAAGGAGGCACGGGAAGGCTGCCTAGCTGTTTGCCCTTGTTTGACACAGGTGATATCCCCCAAGACATCGGTCCAGCGGCCTTCCCACGAGCGGGACCGAACGTTTATGCTCCACGGCAACCGTCAAGGCCGGACGCATCCGCGCAAGTTCGACGCACCAGACTAGGGGACGCGGGGCCGGCCGGGAGGGACGCCCGATGCGATCGTCGATGAAGACGTTCTCTGCCCTGGCCGCCGTGATTCTCGGCAGCGCGGGGCTCGTCGCCGGCCCCGCCGCCCTGAGCGCCGCGGCGGCGGGGCCGGTCCTTGTCCCGCTCAGCCAGGCCTTCGACAACGTGGGCATCACGGCCCCGGCCGACAGTGCGCCCGGCAACCTGGACGGGACCGGGGACAGCCTCTCCGCCACCGGGCTGGCCAGCGATGGCCTGTCCCCCGGTGCGCCGGTCCTGCACGACGGGGTGACCCTCCGCTGGCCGGACGTCGCGCCCGGCGGCCCGGACAACGTCGTCGCCGACGGCCAGGTCATCGCGCTGCACGGATCCGGAAACACGCTCGGCGTCGCGGCCACCTCGACCGGCGGGTCCACGTCGGGCACGCTGACGGTGAGCTACACCGACGGCACATCCGCCAGCGCCACGGTCAGCGTGGCGAACTGGGTCGACACCTCGGCGGCGGCCGCGCCGGCCGGCGCGGAGTCCGACCTGCTGGCCACCACGGCGGGCTGGGACCCGGGCGGCAGCCTGCCGGTGAGCCTGTCCTACCTGTCCGTGCCGGTCAACCCGGCCAAGACGGTCGCCAGCGTGACCCTGCCCACTGTCGGCGCGGGCGTCGGCCACGACGTCCCGGCCATGCACATCTTCGGCCTGGCCGTAGGCACGGTGGCCGCGAAGGCCACCGACGGGCCGGGGGCGCTGTCCTACTACGACCTGGCCCGCAAGGACTGTGTCGGCACCGCGCCGGGCACCTCATCCAAAACCTGGTACACGGTGGCGGGCGGCATGCTGTCCGACGTCTACTACCCGACGATCGACAACACCAACGTCCACAACCTGGAGTACGTGGTCACGGACGGCTCCAGCTTCACCGACATCCAGCCCCGCGACATGACGTACACGGTGGCCGCCCTGGGCGCCAGCGGGATGGCGTGCCAGGTCACCGCCACCGCGAAGAACGGCTCCTACAAGATCATCACCGACTACCTGACCGACCCGGGCCGCGACGCGGTCGTGCTGCGGGTCAGCTTCGACCCGCTGACCGCCGCGGCCGCCGCCGATCACCTGTACGCGCGGCTGCAGCCGCTGGTGAACGGCCACGGCGGGGGCGGCAGCCAGAACGCGGGCGCGGACTCGGCCACCACCGTGCGCACCACGGGCGGTCCCGTCCCGGTGGACTACAGCACGAACTCCTTCAGCGAGGCGGTCAACCGCACCTTCGCCACCCCGACGTTCCTGGCCCTGGCGGCCAGCGGCCCGTTCCCGGCCACCGACAACGGCTTCGCCGGCCAGCCCAGCGACGGCCTGACCCAGCTCAGCGGCGGCCACGCCCTGACCACCGGCGACCAGAACGCCTCAGACGGCGACGTGGCCACCACCGTGGAGATCCCGGGGACGGGAGCACCGGGTGCCACCCGGAAATCCCGTCACCCTGGTCCTCGGCTTCGGCCAGACCGAGGGGGCGGCACTGGCGACCGCGCAGGCCAGCGCGCACACGCCGTTCGCCGCCACGCTGGGCAGCTATGAGGGGCAGTGGCAGCGGTACGACGCCACCCTGAAGCGCCCCCGGTCACGATCAGCGGCGTGAGCGCGGCGGAAACGGCGCAGGCGCGGGCCGGCTACTGGCTGGGCGCCAACGTG
>JBEKCN010000697.1:0-3423 GCA_050014855.1 Streptosporangiaceae bacterium
ACGGTGCCGCCGGAGGTGGGAGAATATGACCCGCCGGCCGCTTTGTGGGGCGGGGCCGACGGGCTTGATGCGATCCGCGCCGTCGAGCGCGCCGCCCGGCGGCTGCTGCGCCCGGGAGGCATGATCGCTGTCGAGCACGGCGCGCCCCAGGGCGCCGCGGTGTACTGGGTGTTCTGTGAGGAAGCCGGCTGGCGCGACACACGCAACCATAAGGACCTGGCCCGGCGGGACCGTTTCGTCACCGCCACGTGGCCGGGCGAGCGAGCCGACGGATGACGGGATAAGCGGTAATGAGCGAACGTTACGACTGCTCGGATCCGGAGCAGCGGGAGGCCGGGATCGCCGCGGCCGTGACGGCGGTGCAGAAGGGCGAACTGGTCGTCCTGCCGACCGACACGGTGTACGGCGTCGGCGCGGACGCGTTCACTCCGTGGGCGGTAAGCAGGCTGCTCGCGGCCAAGGGGCGCGGCCGGAACATGCCGCCGCCGGTGCTGGTCGGGACCATACGTGCCGCGAACGCGCTCGTCGAGGAGATGGGGCCATTCGGCCAGGACCTCGTCGACCAGTTCTGGCCGGGGGGACTGACCCTGGTCTGCCGGGCCACCCCCACGCTGGCCTGGGACCTGGGGGAGACCCGCGGCACAGTGGCGGTGCGGATGCCACTGCACGCGGTCGCGCTCGACCTGCTGAAGAAGACCGGCCCGATGGCTGTGAGCAGCGCGAACATCACCGGCAACCCGGCCGCGACGACCGCCGACGAGGCCGTCGAGCAGCTCGGCGATCTGATCTCCGTGTACCTGGACGGCGGACCCTGCCCGGGCGGAGTCGCATCCACGATCATCGACCTGACCGGTTCGGTTCCGCGCCTGCTGCGGTCTGGGGCCATCCCGATGGACCGGCTCCGCGAGGTGGCCGCGCTTGTCACCGGCGAGGAGGCGCCCGCGTCCGGTTCCGTGAACGGCTCCGGCGGACTGCCCGGCGTCCCCCCGGCCGGCCGCGATCCAGCGGGTGAGCCGGGGCCCTCCAGTGACCCTGCCGTCTCCGGCGAGGCCGCCCCGGCCGGTGAGGTCGCCCCGGCCGGCGAGGTCGCCCCGGCCGGCGACCCCGCCGCGCTCGGCAAGCCCGACCTCTCCAGCTCTCCCGCCCCAGCCAGCGAATCCGCCGCGTCCGGCACCGCTGGCGCGGCAGACCCGGCCGGCCTGGCGGGCGCGGATGGCACCCGGGACGGGGCCCGCGACCGGGCCCGCCTGAAGGACTCCGCCGGCGCGAACGACCCAGCCGGCGAATAGGCGCGGCCTCTAGTTGGGGGCGCGAGCTAAAGTGGCTGTTGATGTCCGGCAACCTTGTCGCGGCGGGCTGACCCAGCGTGAAGGAGTACGTCCTCGCGCTGCTGCTCGCCGCCGCAGCCACGTACCTGCTGACGCCGCTGGTCCGGCGCGGCGCCATCGCGACCCGCGCGATGCATGCCGCGCGGACCCGCGACGTGCACGTGGTGCCGACCCCGCTGCTCGGCGGACTGGCCATGTACGCGGGCCTCGCGGCGGGGCTGCTCGTGGCCGACCAGCTCACCTACCTGCGCGAGGCGTTCCCGTCCCCGCGGACCGTTCCTGGCCTGCTGCTGGCCGGCGCTGTCCTCGTCGTCACCGGCATCATCGATGACCGCTGGGGGATGGGCGCGATCAGCAAGCTCGCGGCGCAGGTGGCGGCGGGCGCGATCCTGGTCTGGAGCGGGGTGGTGCTGTCCTGGGTTCCCGAGCCGAGCGGCGGCGTCGTGCTGCTCCCGCCCCAGGCGGGCCTGACCCTGACCATCCTGCTCGTTGTGGTCACCATCAACGCGGTCAACTTCATCGACGGGCTGGACGGGCTGGCCGCCGGCATCGTGGCCATCGCGGCATGCTCGTTCCTGGTCTACTCCTACACGCTGGCGCACGTCGTCGGCATCCACTCCCAGTCCGTGCCGGCCGTGGTCTCCGCGCTGCTGGCCGGGATGTGCCTCGGCTTCCTGCCACACAACTTCTACCCGGCCCGGATCTTCATGGGTGACACCGGTGCCATGCTCATCGGGCTCCTGCTCGCCTACGTGCCGCTGTCCAGCACGGCGATGCTCGACCCGAACGTGCTCAGGCACACGGTCAACCGGTACCCCACCGTCCTGCCGCTTCTGCTGCCCGCGGCGATCCTGGTCATCCCCTACGCCGACCTGCTGCTGGCGGTAGTCCGCCGCACCAAGGCAGGCATGTCGCCCTTTGCTGCGGACAAGAAGCACCTGCACCATCGGCTGCTGAAGATCGGCCATTCGCACCGCCAGAGCGTGCTGATCATGTACCTGTGGGCGGCGCTGTTCGCGGGCGGCGTGGTCTCGCTCTCGCTCGTGCGCACGGACCTGATCGTGCTGGTGGCGGTCACCCTGGCCGCCGTTCTCGCGCTGGTCGCCGTCACCATGCCCACGCTGCGCCCCAACCGCCTCCGCCACGGCGGCCGCCGGAACGGCGGCACCGGAGCCCACGCCGAGTTGGCTGCCGCCGGCACTCGCGGCGCAGGCCGCCGCCTCCGTCACGCGGTCCCTCCTCGGCCCACGCCCAGCGCGTCCATCCCCACCGGCCCGGCCATGACAGCCGTCCCCGCGGGCCCCATTCCGGACGACCCCGCTGCCAGCGGCCCCATGTCCTACGGCCCGGCCGCCAGCGCCCCGTTCCCCGCCGGGCCTGCCCGGCCCGCGGCTTCCGTTGACCCTGCCATGGCGGCTGCCCCTACGGGCCCCATTCCGCGCAGCCCGGGCACCAGCGGCCCCCCTCCCGAACCGCCCCGCTAGACGTCCGGCCCGAGCCGCCCCGCCAGCCCCCCTCTTCGGCCGCCTTCGGGCGGCGGCTATCCGGGCGATCGCGTATTACCCCTGCTTACCGGGGTCAATGCGCCATCGCTGGTGTTATCGGTTCCGGAGCGCGGCCCCCGGGCGAGCAGGCATGAGACACGCATGAGATTGGTGAGGCGGAGGGCTAACTGTGACCCGTTGCTCCGGCTCGTAGGGTCTGGGGCAGAGTTTCCCGCGGCTAGAGCAGAGAGCCGGCCGAGATCGCCCGGGCCAGGACCGTCTGCTCGGGTGCCCGTTTGCGGCCCGGTGGCAGCAGGACGAGCGCAAAGCGAAGGTGTCAGAAACTTCCCGTTTAAGTAAAGACAAGGCAAAGAACTTTGTGATACCTTTCACGAGCAGCCCCTTTAAAAGCGAGTGAGAGGCCCCGTGATACCTTTCGTTGACCAGTGGCGACCCTCGCGCCGCAGGTGCGACGCGGGCCGCCGCTGCTGCCTGGCCCCCAGAGGACTCCTCTATGGGCAGGTAAAGAACGTCCATAATGATCTTCCCGGAGTCTTCTAAGTGCTGGCAAACTACGCCCGTATCACCCGATGGTCGGCAGTGCTGACGGC
>JBEKCN010000698.1:0-3421 GCA_050014855.1 Streptosporangiaceae bacterium
CCGTGTGCGCCGCGGCTATCGCCGCCGTCATCACGATCGACACCACCAGCCACCGGAACACGCCGGTGACCGAGCCCGCCGCGCCCGCCTTTACGCTGCCGTCGCTGCGCGACCCGGCGCAGACGGTATCGCTGAGCGCATACCGCGGCCACCCGGTGATCGTGAACTTCTTCGCGTCCTGGTGCAGCCCGTGCGAGCGGGAAACGCCGGTCCTGGCCAGCTTCTACCGCGCGTCGGCGGGCAGAGCCGTGATCATCGGTGTGGACGCGGACGACAACGCCACGGCCGCCCGGCATTTCGTCGCCCGCGACCGGGTCGCCTATCCGGTTGGATTCGAGACCACACCGGCGGTGACCAACGCGTACGGGGTGAGCGCGGTCGGCATCCCGGAGACCTTCTTCCTGAACTCGCGGCATCGCATCGTCAAGCGGATCCTCGGCGACGTGACGATGCGGGAACTGACCCAGGAAAGCACCGTGCTGGGCGGGCCGCACGTGAGCGCAGCCGGGACAGACGGTTACCAGAATCGAGGCTGAGCGGTGCAGTCACCTCCGCGCACGAATCCGCCGTACGTACCGATCCGGCGGACCGCGTGGCCGACGCGGCGCTCGCCGCGGCTGGTCTTCGCCGCGATCGCGGCGCTGCTGGTCATCGGCGCGGGCGTCGGCCTGGTGCACCGGCCATCCACCGGAGAGCGAGCAGCTGATCTGCGCGGATTCCTGACCGACATGACCACTGACATCCAGTCGTGCGCGGGCGGGGTCGGCGAGTCGCTGACCGCGCTCCAGGGGATCGAGTCCGGCTCCAGCCACCAGGTGGCCGACGCGATCGGCGTCGCCACGGACGGCGCGACCAACTGCACGCTGGCCTACAGCATGCAGATTGACGATCTGTCGTCGTACCAGGTCACCGAGTCGCTGGCGAGCTTCCATCTGGCCTCCGTGGTCGAGGGCCTGGTGAACTGGGCGGATCCGGACGCCGTGAACGTGCAGACGGACGTCGCGCAGGTGCTGGCCGCCCGGACCCCGCAGGCCAAGAGCAAGGCGAACGCGTCGCTGCAGGCCGCGCTGAGGACGATGAATGCGCAGCGGGCGGCCGTGGACGCTGTCCTGCAGCACGTGATCACATCGCTGTCCCTGCATGCCTCCCCGCCCAAGCTGCCCGGATGAAGACATGAGCACCCGCCAGGCACCGTTCCTGCGCAACCACAGGGACGCCGACCAGAGGAACGGTGAGCCACGATGCCGGGCATGAACTCCGGCCTGAACAGCGACAATCCGACCCTGGTCGCTGCGTTCCGTAGTGCGCTGCTGCACCAGGGGATCATCGCGGGTTGCGTCTTGGTGATCCTGGCGGTGGCCTGGGCAGCGATCAGGGAGTGGATGCGGCCGCCGGCCGGCGGGGACGCGGGCCGCGGCGAAGCCATGGCCGAGCCCGCCTGGCGCCAGCTGCTGCGGATCGGCTTCGGCATCATCTGGATCATCGACGGCGTGCTGCAGGCCCAGCCGGCCATGGCCGTCGGGCTTCCCTCGCAGGTCATCCAGCCTGCGGCGGTGGCCTCACCAGGCTGGGTCCAGCACCTCGTGAACTGGGCGGGGACGAGCTGGTCGTACCATCCGATCCAGGCTGGCGCCGCAGCAGTCTGGATCCAGATCGGGATCGGCGCCTGGCTGATCACCGCGCGGCGGGGACCGTGGTCCAGGCTCGCCGGGCTGACCAGCGTGGGCTGGGGCCTGGTGGTCTGGGTGTTCGGCGAGGCGTTCGGCGGCATCTTCGCTCCGGGCCTGACCTGGCTGTTCGGCGCGCCAGGGGCCGTTGTGTTCTACTGTGCCGCCGGCGCGCTGATCGCCGCGCCCGAGCGCAGCTGGCGGACACCGCAGCTGGGCCGGGCGACCCTGGCCGTGCTCGGCACCTTCTTCCTCGGCATGGCGGTGCTGCAGGCCTGGCCGGGACGTGGCTTCTGGCCGACAACGCTGCATGGCAGCAGCGGCACGCTCACCGGCATGGTCAGGTCCATGGCGACCACTCCGCAGCCGGCTCTGTTCGCCGGGTGGGTCAGCAGCTTCGCGTCCTTCACCGCGGCGCACGGCTTCGCGGTGAACCTATCCGCCGTCATCGCTCTCGCGGCGGTCGGCGCGGGCTTGCTGACCGCGGGCGGCGGCCGGCCGGGGCTGCTTCGCCTCACCGTCATCGTGATGGTCGGGCTCTGCTTCGCGGACTGGGTCCTGATCGAGGACTTCGGCTTCTTCGGCGGGCTAGGCACCGATCCCAACAGCATGATCCCGATGGCCCTGGTGGGGGTGGCGGGTTACCTGGCGCTGACCCGTGCCCCCAGCGTGGCGGCGGAGCCGGCCGTAACGGCGGAGCCGGCCGGGGCGGCGGCTGCCGGGACAGTGGCCGCCGGGACAGTGCCCGCCGGGTCAGTGCCCGGGACGGCAGCCGGGGCAGTGGCCGCCGGGACAGCAACGCCGGGGCGGTGGCTGCGTACTCAGCTGCGGCCCGCGCGCCTGGCCCGGGTGGCGGGCGCGTTCGCCACCGGGGGCACGCGGGCCATCGTGACCACCTGGGCGGTGGCGATCATCGTGGTCGGTGCGGCACCGATGGCGATGGCCCAGGCCCACGGCAGCGCCGACCCGATCATCGCCCAGGCGATCGACGGCAACGCCGCCCCGCTCGACTTCGAGGCGCCGGCCTTCACGCTGACCGACCAGTACGGACGGCCAGCGAGCCTGGCCGGCCTGCGCGGCAAGGCGGTGCTGCTCACCTTCCTCGACCCGGTCTGCACCAGCGACTGCCCGTTGATCGCCCAGGAGTTCCGCCAGGCCGACCAGATGCTCGGCTCGACCGCACGGGACGTCGAACTGGTCGCGATCGTCGCCAACCCGCTGTACCACTCCGTCGGCTACACCCAGGCCTTCGACCGCCAGGAAAATCTCACCACGTTGCCGAACTGGCTCTACCTGACCGGCAGCGTGGCCCAGCTGCGGCAGGCGTGGCAGGACTATGCCGTTGCGGCCCAGGTCCTGCCGGCCGGCGGAATGATCGCCCACAGCGACGTGGCCTTCGTCATCGATCGAGCAGGGCATACCCGGACGGAACTCGACTTCGACCCGGGACCGGGCACCGCCACCACCGTGTCGTCCTTCGCCGCCGAGCTGACCAGCGCGGCCAGGCAGGTCGTGAAGCCGTCGTGAGCCTGTCATCGCACGCCGCCGCTCCCGCCGCGCGCGCCGCCGCCGCCCTGATCGCTCTGGCCTGCGCCGTGACCGCGGGCTGCGGGGCCGCCGCGGCCCCCCGGCCGGGGCCAGCGGCGGCGCCCGCCCCGGCCGCGCCGCCGCCGCTGGCCATGTCCTTCACCGATTCCGCGGGGGCAGGGCAGGCGATCGTGGAAATGGGCGGCTCGGCGGCCCAGGAGAACAAC
>JBEKCN010000699.1:0-3420 GCA_050014855.1 Streptosporangiaceae bacterium
ATGGTAGTCATCGGCGACGTCACCGATAAGGGCGTCCCCGCAGCGCTCGTAATGGCCAGTACGCATGCCCTGCTGCGGGCCGCCGCGCCCCGGCTGATCAGCCCGGGGGCGGTACTGAAAACGGTGAATGACCTGCTCTGGCGGGACACTCCGGCACACATGTTCGTCACTTGCCTGGCCTTGGTCCTCGACGCCAGCAGCGGCCGGATCACGTTCGCCAATGCCGGGCACGACGTGCCCTATGTGCGGACCGCTGACGGCGTAGCCGAGCTGCGCGCCAAAGGCATGCCGCTGGGACTCATGCCAGGCATGACCTACGAGGAGAAGGCTTTCACTTTCCGGCCAGGTGACTGTGCTCTGCTGCACAGCGACGGGCTGTCCGAAGCGCACGCCGGCGACCGTGAGATGTTCGGCTTCCATCGCGTCGCCGCCCTCGTCGGCCAGGGTGCCTCGGGACAGGCCCTGATTGACCTGTGCCTGACCGAGCTCGACGCGTTCACCGGCCCCGGCCATGAGCAGGAAGACGACATCACCCTGCTCTCGCTTGAGCAGACCGTTCCTGCCGCGCGTTCTGGTCTTACCTGATGAGCACGATCGCGCATCCCGCGCCGCGGCGGCTCGCGTCCTTCGCGCTGGCGAGTGTGCCGGGCAATGAACGCGTCGCGCTGGACCAGGTCGCGGCGAGCGTGGCAACCCTGAACGTGGCGCCTGACCGACTGAACAGGCTCAAGACCGCGGTCGCTGAGGCGACGATGAATGCCATAGAGCACGGGAACGGCGGCCGCCCGGACCTTGCGGTCGGTATCGAGGTCCTCCAATCGGGCGCCGATGTCGTCGTCACGATCACCGACCATGGTGGCCGGCACGACGAAGGCTGGTCTGAGGATCAGGCCGAAATCCCTGATCTCGCCCGCAAACTCGAAGGCCAGCAAGATCCGCGAGGGTGGGGCCTGTTCCTTATCCGCCACATGGTCGATGCCCTGGACGTAACGACGGCCGGGGAGTACCGCACCGTCCGGCTCACGATCCAGATCGGCCCCGCACCACAGGGGCCGGTCGGTGGCACCTGCGTGCCGGGCGCGCCGTAGCTCGCAACCGGAGACTGGCTGCCTGTGCGGGCCGGTCGATAGCCCAGGCAGCCATCCAGGGAAGACTCACAACACCTCCGAGGGGATCAGATGGAAAAGCCGGCGACGCGGATGGACATCCGCCAGGCGGATGGCCGCACGGCGGTCATCGACATCAGGGGCGATGTCACGGCCGCATCTGAATCCGCACTGATGTCGGCTTACGAGGAGGCCGCCCAGCAGGGTGCCCGGCGGCTGGTGCTCAACTTCAGCGGTCTTGAGTACATGAACAGCGGTGGCATCGGCATGCTCGTGACCCTGCTAGTCCGCGCTAATCGGCATAATCGGCAGCTTGCTGCATTCGGTCTGAGCGACCACTACCGGGAGATCTTCGAACTGACCAGGCTGGACGAGGCAATCACGATCTACGACGACGAGCAGTCGGCGCTCGCCGGCCCGGCGGGGCAGGGGAGAGCGTCATGACCGAGCGTCCTGGACCCGAAGACGTCCCCCCGTCCGATCCGGCCGGGCGGGGGTCGCAGGACGACCGACGCGCGGTGCCGGCGGACGCCAACGCCGCGCCGGCAGCGCCGCTGCCGCGTGACGCCGGAAGCTGGGCGGCCAAGATCGACCGGCTTCCGGTGGCCAGCGGTGACTCTCCCGGCCGTAATGTGGCCGGCCGGCGCCTCACCGGCCCGGTTCAGGGCTTCGGGAAGATGTGGCGGAAGACGTACTGGATCAACGTGAGCGCGAATATTTCGCCGCAGACTGTGATCACCGAGTGGAAGAAGCACTTTGGCGAGTTCTGGCCAGCGGGGAACCGGTTCAAAGGTCCGCTGACTGGCCTCGGCCCCGGTGACGTGGCTCTGCTCGACGTGAGCGTAGGCGGCGGCGTCAGGTTGTCCACGGGGGTGTTCGTGCTCTACGCGGACGAAGAGTCATTCACCCTGATGACCCCGGAGGGCCACATGTTCGCCGGCTGGATCACCTTCTCGGCCGAGCGCGCCGGCGGTGCCAGTGCCCTGGGCGCTTCGCCGGGTGCGTCCACCGTTATTCAGACCCAGGTGCTGATGCGGGCCAATGACCCGCTCTATGAGCTGGCCATGAGCCTCGGCGGCCACCGGAAGGAAGATCAGTTCTGGGTCCAGACGATGACTGCGCTGGCGAGGTATCTTGGAGCGCTTCCCGCCACCGTGCACACCCGCACCGTCTGCATTGACCGCCGGCGGCAGTGGGGCAACTTCGGCTCCATATGGCACAACTCCATGGTGCGAAGCATGCTGCATTCCACGACCGCGGTCACCCAGCGCCGCCAGCGAGAAAAATGACGGCGATGATGAGTGCGCTCACGGGCCGCCGTCGGCCGTCGGCCGCCGGACTGGCCGGCTGGGTCATGCTGCTGCTCGCCGCTGCGCTTGTGGCCCTGTCCTTCCTGGCCCGGCAGCCCGGATACCCGCTGCAGCCCATCATGATCGCGATACCTACCGCGGCCGTCGGGGTGCTGGTCGCGCGGCGTCAGCCGCGCAACCCGAACGGCTGGCTCCTCCTCGGCATCGCAGCAGCCCTGCTGCTGAGCACCGGCGCCGGAGCGTACTCGCTGCTGGTCTACCGGCTCGGCCGGAATCTGCCCCTCGGCCCATTCGGGCTTGTGCTGTATCAGCTGTGGTCACCGGCTATCGCGCTGTTCCTGCTGGTGATCTTGCTTTTTCCCGACGGTCGCCTGCCCTCCCCCCGGTGGCGACCGGCAGTGTGGGCGTACTGCCTGCTCTGCGCTGGTTATCTGGCCCTGCTGATTGCCGTAGCGGTTGACGCCATCAGCGGACACCGGATCCGGGTGGATGGTTACGGTGGTTTGACCGTCGTCGACTACCCAGCCGGTCACCTTGCGGTGGCGCAGAACATCATCCTCGTCCTGACCCTGGCGCTGGGCGTCAGTTTCGCCGCCCGCCAGCTGCTTAGCTGGCGGCGGTCATCCGGTCTTCGTCGTCAGCAGCTGAAGTGGCTGATGTTCGGAGCCGCTGTCTCTCTCATCTGCGCCGGCCTTAGCGTCCCCGGCTATAGCGCATCCTCCGGGGTCCTGGCTTGGCTGAACAATTTTCTCAGCCTCGGTTTCGTTGCGCTGCCGGCCAGCATCGGCGTGGGAATCCTGAAGTACCGGCTGTACGAGATCGACCGGCTGATCTCCCGGACGTTGGCCTACGCGATTGTCACCGGCCTGCTGATCGGGGTCTACGCCGTCCTGGTCACCTTGGCCCATGCCGTGGTGCCGTTCAGGTCGCCGCTTGCTGTCGCTCTGGCGACGCTCACCGCGGTCGCACTGTTCAATCCGCTGCGACGCCGGGTGCAGCGGGCC
>JBEKCN010000700.1:0-3414 GCA_050014855.1 Streptosporangiaceae bacterium
GCAGGAAGGCAGCCCGCTCTGCGTCCGCCCCGCTGGGCGGGGCGGGATGGGGATACGTCATAGACCCCTCCCGATCGTCGCCATACCTGGGCGTACCCGACTGTGCAATCGATGATCGCCACTAGGGGGAAGCGTAAACCCAAACATTTCCCCACGTCGCAGCATTCGTCACGATTCGCAGCTCACGCCGCGCCAGGAGGTCCCGCCGCTGCGCCAGGAGCGGCCGCCCGCGCGGGAGGAACGCCTGCCCACGCGCACGCTACGGCCCGCTCAGAGGCGGATGGCGAGGCCGATGGTCAGGGCGGCGCCGAAGGCCAGCTGCAGCCGGCCGGTCTGCCCGAGGGCCCGGATGAGCGCGGGCCCCGCCGCCCCGGACGAGACCGTGCGGATCGGGCCGAACGCCAGGGGCAGCGCGGCCAGCGTCAGCGCGGCGAGCGGCCGCACCGGGGTGATGGCCAGCGCCACAGCGAAGGGAGCCAGCAGGCAGGTCAGGTACACCGCCCGGCTGCGCGCGTCGCCGAGGCGGACCGCGAGCGTGCGCTTGCCCACGTCGGCGTCGGAGCCGATGTCCCGCAGGTTGTTGATCATCAGCAGCGCACAGGACAGCAGCCCGGCTGGTACCGCGGCGATCAGGCCGAGCCAGCTCAGCGCGGACATTTGCACGTAGGCGGTACCGGCCACCGCGGCGAGTCCGAAGAACACGAACACCGCCACCTCGCCCAGGCCCTGATACCCGTACGGGTGCGTCCCGCCGGTGTAGAACCAGGCCGCCGCGACCGCGGCGGCGCCGACCAGGATGAGCCACCAGGAGGTGAAGATCGCGAGCACGAGGCCCGCCACGCAGGCGCAGAAGAAACAGCCGAACGCCGCCGCGCGCACCTGCCGGGCCGGGGCCAGTCCCGCGGCGACCAGCCGGACCGGCCCGACCCGGCGCTCGTCGGAGCCGCGGATGCCGTCGCTGTAATCGTTCGCGTAGTTGACGCCGATCTGCAGGAAGAGCGCTACGACCAGGGCGAGTACGGCCCGCCAGGCGGAGAACCGGCCGTACCCGATGGCCACCCCAGTCCCGATCAACACGGGCACGACCGCGGCCGGCAACGTCCGCGGCCGGGTACCCGCCAGCCAGTCTCGTGGCTGCGCCACGACCGCTCCTTGTGCGCTCAGCACGTCCTCCTTGTGCTCAGCCGGCCGGGGCGGCCAGCGCTACGTGCAGCCTCAGGATAGGGACGCGAACGCCCATGTCCAGCTCGCTCCGCGCGCCGTCGGCGGCCCAGCCCGCGGTTTCCAGGAAACGCCGCGTGTCCGTATCGGCTTCCAGCACCCAGGCGGACACCTCGGTGAAGCGGTCCTCCGCCAGGGTGTCGGCGACGGCGTTGAGCAGCCTGCCGCCGTGGCCCTGCCGGGTCAGCCCGGGCGCGACGCGCAGCTCGTACAGTTCGGCGTCGGTGGCCGGCCAGCGGTCAGCGTCGCTGCCGGGCCCCACCGAGGCGAAACCCACGGCCGCCCGGTCATGGGTGGCGACCAGCACCCGGTGCCTGCTGGTCGGCGGCTTGCCGATCGCTTCCGCCCAGCGCTCCCGCCACTGGCCCAGCGCATCGTCGCTGGTCAGCTCGGCCAGTACCGCGTCCGGGATGAGCCCCGTGTATCCGTGGCGCCAGCAGTCGACCTGGATGCGGGCCACGTCGGCGGCGTCGGACTCGCGCGCGGCCCGGACGAAGTCCTGCGTGCTCACCGGCCCTCTGAGTCCTCGGGGGGCCCGGCCAGCGCGCCGGTGGCCAGCTGGCTGACGTCCCGCGCCGCGCCGGTCGCCGCGGAGGTCGTCATCGCCGCGTAGGCCTGCAGGGCCGCGCTGACCGGCCGGGACCGGTCGGCGGGCCGGTAGCCGTGCCACCGGGCCAGTACCTGGTCGCGCCGCGTCGCGAGCTCGGTGCCGGGGACCTCCAGCGTCAGATCGCGGCGCGGGATGTCGATCGTGATCCGGTCGCCGTTGGCCACCAGCGCGATGACCCCGCCCAGCGCCGCCTCCGGCGCGACGTGGCAGATGGAAAGGCCCGTCGTCCCGCCGGAGAACCGGCCGTCGGTGATCAGCGCGCAGGCCCGCCCCAGGCCTTTCCCCTTGAGGAAGCTGGTGGGGTACAGCATCTCCTGCATGCCGGGACCCCCGCGCGGGCCCTCGTAGCGGATCACCACGACGTCGCCGGCGCTGACCGCGCCGCCGAGGATGCCGTCCACCGCGTCTTCCTGACTCTCGAAGACCCGTGCGGTGCCCTCGAACCGGAACAACTCCTCGGGCACGCCGGCCGTCTTGACGATCGCGCCCTCCGGAGCCAGGTTGCCGTACAGCACGGCCAGGCCGCCGTCGGCGGTGAAGGCGTGCTCGATGTCGCGGATGCATCCGCTTTCGCGGTCGGTGTCCAGGCTTTCCCAGCGGGCCGACTGCGAGTACGGCCGGGTGGTGCGGACTCCGCCGGGGGCGGCGTGGTAAAGCTCGACGGCCTCGTCGCGGACTGAGCCGGAGCGCAGGTCCCAGGCGTCGATGAAGTCCCGCAGCGAATCGGTGTGCACCGTGCGGACGGATGTGTTGAGCAGACCGCCCCGGTCCAGCTCACCGAGGATGGCGGGGATGCCGCCGGCCCGGTGCACGTCCTCGACGTGGTAGTTGCTGCTCGGCGCCACCTTGCACAGGCAGGGCACCCGGCGGGACAGCTCGTCGATCTCCTTGAGGCCGAAGGCGACTTCGCCTTCGTGGGCCGCGGCGAGCAGGTGCAGGATCGTGTTGGTCGACCCGCCCATGGCCACGTCCAGGGCCATCGCGTTCTCGAAAGCGTCCCGGTTGGCGATAGCCCTGGGCAGCACGGACTCGTCGTCATCGGTGTAGTAGCGGCGGGTCAGTTCGACGATCGCCGTCCCGGCCCGTTCGAACAGGCCGCGGCGGGCCGCGTGGGTGGCCAGCGTGGTCCCGTTACCCGGCAGGGCGAGGCCGATCGCCTCGGTCAGGCAGTTCATCGAGTTGGCGGTGAACATGCCGGAGCAGGAGCCGCAGGTCGGGCAGGCGGATTCCTCCATCTCGAATAGTTCCGCGTCGGACACCGACGGGTCCGCCGAGGCGACCATCGGGTCGATCAGGTCGAGCTTGCGCCCGCCCGTGGTGAGGCCGGCGACCGGCTTGCCCGCTTCCATCGGGCCGCCTGACACGAACACGGTCGGGATGTTCAGCCGCATGGCCGCGATGAACATGCCGGGCGTGATCTTGTCGCAATTGGAGATGCAGATCAGCGCGTCGGCGCAGTGGGCGTTCACCATGTACTCGACCGAGTCGGCGATCAGCTCCCGGCTCGGCAGCGAGTACAGCATCCCGCCGTGGCCCATCGCAATGCCGTCGTCGACCGCGATGGTGTTGAACTCGCGGGGGAT
>JBEKCN010000701.1:0-3954 GCA_050014855.1 Streptosporangiaceae bacterium
AAGGTGGCGAAGGCGACCCGGATCGTGCGAGAACGCGAACCGGACCTGGCCGTCGACGGCCCGCTGCAGTACGACGCGGCCGCCGTCACTTCGGTAGGAAAGAGCAAGCGGCCCGGCAGCCCGGTGGCCGGGCGGGCCACCGTCTTCGTGTTCCCCAACCTCGACACGGGCAACACGACGTACAAGGCCGTGCAGCGAAATGCTCAGGTAGTCAGCGTCGGGCCGATGCTGCAAGGACTCGCCAAGCCGGTGAACGACCTCAGCCGCGGTGCCCTGGTGGACGACATCGTCTACACGATGGCAATGACCGCGGTCCAGTCGCGCTCATGAAACATCTCGCTGGCCGGGCCCGCCGGCCCGGCCAGCAGGCCGCCGGTGCCGCCAGGGCCGCGGGTGGCCGTGGAGCAGCACGAGGGCCCGCCGTAGCACTTCGAGGGCAACGCCAAGCACCACAGGTGAGCTGCGCAGTTCCCTGATCCGCCCGGGGCGGACCGTCAGGGCTGCGATCCTTGCGCGATCCAGGCGGCCAGCACCGATACGTTCTGGGCGGGCCACGCCCCATCACACGGCATGTCACCAGCGCGCACCTGATTCAGGATCGCGTCCTGGTGGGCCACGACGTCGGTGAAAGACCACAAGTCGAATGCCTTGAGCATCGAGGTCCGGTCTTTGTCCCGGAACAGCGGGCGGATGTCCTTCTCGAAACTGAGCGGCTGGGCTGACTCGCCCTGGTGATCGGTCACGATGTCTCCCGGGGTTTCTCGCTGGGCGATAGCAGGCAGGCTGATGGGCTAAGCCGCTACGGTGCGGCGGGTGGTGCGCCACGACGAGGCTTGAGCTGTCCGATCACCCTAGCCACAGGATGCGCTGGTCCTCCCGGCGACAGGTCGCGGGACGAAAGGCAGGCCATGACTGAGGCGCTGGTACTGGGCGGTGGGGGTGTCGCCGGGCGCTCTGCTAGAACTGGAGCTGCGTCCAGTGATCCACGATCTCGCGGGGGCCGAAGACCTCCAGGCGGTCCGCCGCGCCCCGGTTGTTCAGCCATAGGAGCAGGTCAAAGCGAGTGCCTCGGACGGCAGTATCGGCCTTGAGGTGCCCGGGTACGGCCGGGGCAGGCGCGTCCAGATCGGTCCACCACTCGGTGGGCCCGTCGGTGGCGTGCAGATGAAGCGTGCCGCCCAACGCGCCGGCCGGCGCCCCGGACAGTAGCCCAGGCAGGAACTCGGTCATGAATTCCGCCACGCCCGCGGCGGCGACATCCCCGTCGATGGGGCGCGGGGCCGGTCCGCCGCCGGCGGAAGCCGCGTCTTCGGCGTCCCACCGATGGACGGCGACCTCGACGGCGAGCCGCCGGTTCCACCAGGCCACGCGGTGGTCGCCCGTACTGGAGAAGGTCCAGGTCGCCGCCTGTCGGTCGGCGGAGCCGAGGACATCCAGGGCCTCGTCCAGGCGGGCGAGATACCAGGCGGGCAGTTCCCCGGGGTCGGCTGGGGCCGGGGCGAGGGTACGCCGGATGACGCGCTGCCGGGACGTGACGATCGCCGCCATCCACGCGAGGATGCCGCCCATGTGCCGGACCAGTTCGGCGGCATCCCATTTGGGGCAGTGCGGCACCGCCCGGTTCCAGTCAGGCTGGGCCGCGGCCAGGAGCGAGCGGGCGTCCTGGTCGGCCGAACGCAGGAGTGCGTCTTCCATGGGTCTGATTCTGGCACGCCGGTTGCCTGAGCCAAAGGAGGCTTCCGGCCGGACAGCGGCAGCGGGGGCGCGACGCGGCGCCCCCGCCGGCACGCGAACGAGCGGCGACCGGAAGGATCAGCCGCCCTCGATGACCGGCGGCACGCAGCCGGACGGCAGGCCCCAGACGTTCTCATCCTCGGACCCCCACGCGCGCCGCATTCGCTCTTTCTCTGGCTGGCCCGTGCCGCCGCCGGCCATCGGCATCCCGCCGAGCATCCCTCGCCCTGATGAGTCTCCGGATCCCGGTACGGCCGCACCGTCCGGGGTCACCACGAGGGAGCCAGTCGCCCCGGCCACGGGAACGGCGCCGGGGACGGCGCTCGGCGCCACGAGGCCAGGTCCTTCCGGCACCGGGGTCGCTCCGCCGGTCAGGCCGCCATCCAGGCCAGGGACCTGCGGCACGCCCGCTGCCCCGGCCTCGCCCTGGGCGCCGGGCAGCATCCCGGCTGCCGCCGGGGCACCCGCATCGTCCCGGGCGCCGGGCAGCATGCCGGCCGGCGCCGGGGCCCCGGCCTCGCCCTGGACGCCGGGCAGCATCCCGGCCGGCGCCGGGGTCCCGGCCTCACCATCGCCGGACCGGTCCTGGTTGCTCCCGCCGCCGGCCCTGCCGCCGCCATCGGCAACAGCGCCGGCTCCGGAACCGGGCAGTCCCGGCACCATCGGCACCGGTGGCAGCGAAGAGGCTGCGCCGGCATTAAGGCTTCCGGCCCCGGACGTCCCCGATGCCGAGGCGGCCGCGGGCGGGGGCACCGGCGCCGCACCGGGCGTGCTGCCCGGGACCGGGACGGCGCTCTGCAGGCTGTTCACGGCCGGGGCCGGGCTCGCGATCCGGCCGGCACCCGATACCGGGACGCCCGCACCGCCACCGGGCAGCGCGGACCCGCCCGCACCGGGCGCGGACCCGGTAGCGGCGGCGGGCAGCGCGGAGCCACCGCCGCCCGCACCGGAAGCGGACCCGGCGACCGCATCCTCCGCTGAGCCGCCGCCACCCGTGCCCGGCGCAGATCCGGCGCCACCCGCACCGGCCGCGGACCGGGTACGGCCCGTGCCCAGCGCGGCGCCGGTGCCACCGGCACCGCCCAGCACCAGGCCGCCGCGCCCGGCGGCAGTCCGGCTGGTCACCGGGCCGGCCGGCCCGGACCGGCCGCTGACGGGGCCGCTTGCGGTGCCGCTGGCCGGGCCGCCCGCGCCGGCGGCGCGCGCAGCGGCTTCATCCGTGCCGCTCGTGCCCGGGCCACCCCGGCTGGCCGAGGCCAGGGCGGCCGGGCCGCCGATCTGGCCGGGCAGGGCGGAGTTGGCCGTCACCAGGTAGCCGCTCAGGGCACTGAGGTACTTCTGCGCCTGGGCCTGCGCCGCGGCGCCGGCGCCGGTGAGCAGGGCGTCCAGGCCGGCCGCCGCGGCGCCGCCCGCAGTCCCGGCCATCGCGCCACCTGCGCCGGCCATGGCGCCGCCGATGACGCCGCCTGCGGTCGCACCGGTCGCCAGCGCGGACCCGGTACCTGGGGTCTGGAGTCGCTGGAAAGCAGGCAGCACGTAGGTCCCCAGCCAGGTCAGCGCCGAGCCGGTCTGGGCCGCCTGAGCGGCCAGCACCGAGGTCTGGTCGTACAGTTGCTGAAGCCTGGCCATCGCGGCCTGCGCCGCCGTTCCGGTCCAGCTCTGGGCCAGCGTCTGCGCGTAGGCCAGCGTCTGCGCGTAGCCGGTCAGGTGGCCGGCCATGGTGTCAGCGGTCCGGCCGAGGGCGGCGAGCGCCGTCCCGGCCTCGGCCACCGCCCCGGAATCCAGGCGGTGCAGGATGCTCATGATCTGCGCCGTGGTCATCCCGGCCGCATCGAACGGCTGCACATTGTTCGACTTGACCGGGTACGGCCTGGCGGCCGCGGCGGCTCCGCCCGCGCGGCCGGACGGCGTGGCTGCGGTGCCGCCAGCGAACGCGTTTGCCGCCGCAGCCGACAATGCCGCCGGCGAACCGTCCAGGACGGCGGCGACGCCGTGCACCGCCTGCGTGCTGTCCGACTCGGCCGCATCGTAGGTCGCCGCCGAATCGGACAGGTTGCCCGCGACAGCCTGGTGGCCGTCTCCCACCTGCTCGCTGGCGCTGAGGCAGCCGTTATGGGCGTTGATCGCGTTGCCGCTGAACGCGTCGCCGGTCGGCCACCCTTGCAGTGAGCCGGCGCCGGCGCCGGCCGCCCGCACGCGGCTTACCGCGGAGTCGAGCGT
>JBEKCN010000702.1:0-3412 GCA_050014855.1 Streptosporangiaceae bacterium
GAACTTGATGATGTCGGCGGCCCCGTCCACCACTCCGCCGGTGAAGGAGATCGACGCCAGGCTGCTCACCTGCAGCGTGTCCGAGAGGTCGTCGCCCAGCTGGGACAGGAAAGATGGTTCGGCCGGGGCCAGGTCAGTCGCCGGCCTGATCGCCGCGGCGGCGGACGCTGCCGCGGCGTCCCGGGACGACCGGGCCTCGCTGAGGATCTGCTGGGCCTGCTGCCGCATCGCCTCGCCGGGGTCGGTGAACGGGCCCAGCTCAGTTGGCGGCGTACCCGGGTTCTTCCCGCTAGCGAGCTGCGCGTTGTAGGCCTGCGCCGCGCTGTTGTAGGCGGCCACCTGCTGGTTGTAGGCGCCCTGGGCCGCCGCGGAGGCCTGCTCGCCTTGCGCGTAGAGGTCGATGGCCTGCCGGGCCCCGTTCTGGGCCGTCTCCACCGCCCCCGCGTACGACTCCAGGGCCCCGGACGCGGTCCCGTTCGCCGACGATGCATCCTGCCACTTGGCCGGCTGCGGCGCGAACTTCCCCCGGAACGCGTCGGCCGCCGAGCCGGTCCAGTGCGCGGTATCCAGCCCCCGCAGGCCGCTGGCCGTCTCCCCGAAGGCGGACGAGAACGTGCGCAGCCGGCTGGCCGACGACCGGATCGCCGCCGGGTCGCCGTGCACGAGCTCGGCCGGGTCAGAGGTCTGGCCGAGTCGCAGTTCCGGCACGTCGGCGCCCAGGTCGTAGCCGGTCTTGTCGCCGAGCGTGTCAACGGCCTGCGCCGCGCCGTGCAGCCCGACCGCGTTCAGGCCGTCACCGAGCGCATGCGCGCCGTCGCTGATGCCCCCGCCCACGGCCTGCTTGGCGTCGTTCCACAACGACCCGAACGGATTCCCCACCGCGGCTCACCCCGCCCCACCGGAGCCGCTGCCCGACGGCGGCGGCCCGAAAAGCTGATTTTCTTCCTGGTTAAGCTGCGCCGTGTTCCCGGTCAGGCCGGCTGCCGTGCGGACAATGCCGTCCGGCCCGTCGGCCGCGGTGCGTCCCACGGCTTTCCACTGCTGTGCCGCCTCGCTGTCGGCCTGCGACCAGGTGGTGCTGCCCCCCGGCGTCTGCGCCCCGGTGACCTGGGCTGCGTCTTGTGACCACGACGCCTGAGCCGCCTGCTGATCGGTCATGTGCGGGTCGCCGGCCAGCGCGACCGTGACGTTCTTGGCCACGCCGGCCAGGTAGTTCTCGGTGTCGGCGTAGACGCCCGCCGAGATGCCCAGCCGCACGGCGAACTGGTTGCCGTCCTGGACCAGCGTCCGCACGCCCCAGGACCAGCGATCGCAGAAGTTCCCGAACGCTTCGGCCAGCCCGGCGTCACCGGCCTGCAGGCCCGACAGGGTGAGGCCGGAGAAGCCGCGTCCCATCTCGGCGGTCTCGTCGATGCCTACGCCCTTCAGGGCCCCGATGGTGCTGTTGATCCCCTGCGCCGTCTCGTTCAGCGCGGCCCGGTCGACCGAGAACCCGTCCGCCATCGCGCTACCTTTCGTCGCGTCCCGTTCATACCGGGATCACGGCCACGGAATTGGCGCGGTTCACCGGGAATGTTCATGAAGATCCTCAACGGGCCTGGCCGTGGGGCTCCCATTGTCCGGCGAGCGAGATTTTTCCGGAATGAACCGGTGCCCGGGCGGCTCCGTTCCCTGTCAGTAAGCGGGGAGCATGAGCTGGCCGCCTCGCAGGAGGCCGATCTGGCGCAGTACGTACGGCTAATTTCGGCTGCCGATAAACGGGATAAGGAATGGGCCGGCGGGGAAGTGAGGTGGCTCAGATGGCAGCGGGCGAATCTGCCGTTGACCGGGCAGCAATGGCCACAGCGTCCAATCAGGTCGAGCAGGCGGTCTCGGTTATCCAGGGCCTGCAGTCGAGCATGAACGGCTACGCGAGCCAGCTGCAGGGCGGCTGGCAGGGACAGGCCGCGACCGCGTTCTCCAACACCTACGAGGCGTTCACCGCCGACTTCGCGAAGGTGCTCAATGCGCTGCAGTCGATCCAGGAAAAGCTGGTCTCCACGCACGGCACTTACCAGACCACAGAAGAGACCAACACCAGCCAGGTGACCCGGGTCGCTGGCCTGCTGAACGGATAAGGGGCAAGCAGATGAGCGAATACACGATGGCGGTGTTCGGCACCCTCGAGCAGGGCGAGGCCGACTTCCAGCGGACCTACTCCTCGCTGCAGTCCGAGGTGTCGTCGCTGGAGTCCCAGCTGCGGTCCTCCCTGTCGCGCTGGGACGGCTCGGCGCAGCAGGCCTACTACCAGGCCCAGGCCCAGTGGAACGCGGCAATGGCGAACATGGCGCAGGTCCTCAGCCAGCTGGGTGCCGTGATCGGTACCGCCAACTCCAACTACATGAACGCCGAGTCGCGTAACACCGCGCTGTGGAGCGGCTGATCGCATGATCGGCAGCGGGCGGGAACCCGCCGCGGGCGTGGCCGGCCGTGCCGCGGGCCGGCAGGGGAGGTAGATCGTGAACGGTGGTGCAGTGCCGGGCCTGCAGAACGTGCTGGCCGGCTTGGGCGATGGGGTGACCGGCAACTTCACCGCGGCGGGGGACCGGTTCGCGGCGGCGGGTGATCCGGCCGGGGCCGCAGAGCAGGTCCCGCGAATTTCGGGTCAGCCGGAGACGGTGTCCGCGGCCCCGCCGTGGACCGCGCCGCAGCCGGGTGGCGGCGGCCGGATCACCGTCGCCCGCGACGTACTGCGCAGTGTGGCGGGCAGAATGCGGTCCGGGCTCGTTACGCTCGACTCCGCGGTGAGCCGCGTGCGGGCGGCGGGCGCCGGCGTCGGCTCCCTGCCAGGGTGGCCGACCGGCGACGCGTTCAGCGGCAACGCGATCAACGCCCATAACGGCTGCCTCAGCGCCAGCGAGCAGGTCGGAGACGGTCACCAGGCCGTCGCGGGCAACCTGTCCGATTCAGCGGCGACCTACGATGCGGCCGAATCGGACAGCACGCAGGCGGTGCACGGCGTGGCCGCGGTCCTGGACGGTCCGCCGGCGGCATCGTCGGCTGCGGCGGGAAACGCGTTCGCCGGCGGCACCGCAGCCACGCCGTCCGGCGGCGCGGCCGGAGCCGCCCCGGCCGGCAGGCCGTACCCGGTCAAGTCGAACGATGTGCAGCCGTTCGATGCGGCCGGGATGACCACGGCCCAGATCATGAGCATCCTGCACCGCCTGGATTCCGGGGCGGTGGCCGAGGCCGGGACGGCGCACACCGCCCTCGGCCGAGAGCTCGACACCATGGCCGGCCACCTGACCGGGTACGCGCAGACGCTGGCCCAGAGCTGGACCGGAACGGCGGCGCAGGCCGCGATGGCCAGGCTTCAGCAACTGTACGACCAGACCTCGGTGCTGGCCGCTCAGGCGGCCCAGACCGGCTCGGC
>JBEKCN010000703.1:0-3411 GCA_050014855.1 Streptosporangiaceae bacterium
GACCCTGCACTTTTTCGGCGCCGACACGGTGCGGTTGATCACCGGGCGTCTCACCAGCGGAATCCCGCCCGGCAGCTACCTGATCGTCTCGGCCGGCCACCTGGAAGGCGACACCGGAATGCGGTTCACCCGGCAGTACGCCGCCGGGCACCTGCACCACCACACCCGCGACGATCTAGCCGGATTCCTGGCCGGCCTGGAACTAGCCGGCCCTGGTATCACCGAAGCGCGGGCCTGGCGGGCACCCGCGTCCGTGTCCGCCCGTTCCCGCGGCGGCCACGTCTGGGCCGCTGTGGGCGGCAAACCGGCCATCGAACGGGAGCAGCCGTGACCGGACCGCCTGTGACCCTGGCATCGCTGGAGTTCCGCTGGGCCGACATCTACCTGGTCTGCTATGCGCGGGATAAGTGGGTGGCGCTGCGCCGCGACTACCTCCGGTTCCTGACCGCTGACACGCTGGCTGGGCTGGAACGCGCGATTGAATCTGACTACCGGGACCACCCGCTACCCCGGGACTTCGGCCCGCCCGGCGCGGCGGACTCCCTCGGCCTTCCCGATGACGATCCGCCCGATGAAGACGCACGGTTCCTGCTGGCCGCGCTGCGCCACGCGTTCCCGGCCTGGATCATCACCTACTCAGCCCAGATGCACGCGTGGATCGCCCGGACCCGCAAGAAGACCCTCTGTGAAAACTCCCCGGTGCTGTTGTGCGCTGCCCTGCTGATGCTCCAGTGCGGGCAGCCGCCTGGCTGGCCCGGTTCCGTTCCGCGAGGGTTCCCTGGCGGGGAATCATGACCGTCCACCGGCCGCCTGTCCCGTGTCTGTGCGGCCCGGTACCGAACCCGTGCATGCCCAACCCCATCACCATCACCTGCATCCGTTGCAGCAGGCCATTCGTCACCGACGCCGCCTCTCCCGCAGCCAGGGACCAGATCTGCCTCTCCTGCTATTTCGGCCCCGAACTGGACGTGGACCAGGCCGATGCCGGCGGCGTCCGCGAGAGTGGCGGACGAACGAATGGGGTGGTCATACGGCGACTGCGCTCGCTTGTGCTCCGTTCCGGCCAGATGATCAGGCCGTCTCCGATGCGCACCAGCGCTTCATGACGTCGTATGGCCTTCCAGCCTTTGTCGGGTCACGCTCGATGATGTCGCCAAGTACACCGTCGATCGAGTTCATAATGTCTTCGTCCAGCCGCGCCTCTACCGCTTTGATATTTTCGCTTATCTGCTCAGGCCGGGAAGCGCCGATTATGGCCGACGTGACATGCTGATTATGAAGTACCCAGGCGAGGGCAAGCTGCGCGAGCGACAGGTCGGCTTCCTGGGCGATGGGCCGCAGGTCCCCGACCCGAAGGCGAAGCTCCCCTGACAGGTACCGGCGGATCGAACTGTTCGTGGACTTCTGGTCGGCCCGAGACCCGGTCGGCGGCATCCGGCCTGGGGGGTACTTGCCCGTGAGCACGCCCTGAGCGAGAGGTGAATAGGCGATCTGGCTGATGCCCAGCTCGGCGCTGGTCGGCATTACCTCAGCTTCCGGGACTCTCCAGAGCACAGAGTACTGGGGCTGGTTTGACACGAGCTGGATACCAGCCTGCAGGGCGAGCCGCTGGCCTTCGCGCAGCTGCGCTGACGTCCATTCGGATACGCCAACGTAGCGAACGTCTCCAGCATGGACAAGCTCAGAGAACGTGGCGATCGTCTCTTCAAGCGGCGTTTCCTCGTCGAACCGGTGCGCCTGATAGAGGTCGATATAGTCCGTCCGCAGGCGGCGAAGGGACGCGTGGCAATTCGTGATGACCCGCGTCCGCGACAATCCCCTGTCCCCTGGGGCGGCGCTAGTAGGGAGCCCAACCTTTGAGCAGACGATAACGGATTCCCGGCGGATCCCGGCAAGAGCAGATCCGAGCAATTCCTCGGCCCGTCCATCCGCGTACATGTCAGCAGTATCAAAGACTGTGATACCAGCATCAAGCGCCTTGCCCACGCACGCCACAGCAGTGGCATTATCGACTCCGTCTCCGTGCGTGAGCCAATTCCCGTAGGAAATAACACTAAGGTCGAGACCCGAGCGCCCTAGACGCCGATACTCCATAACAAGCACCTGTGCCCACCGGGGACATCTCCAGCGACCAGCCTCCGCCTGAAGAATTGACTTCCACGCCAAAAATCCGGGCTGAGGAGAGGTCCCGGTGCACAGCAGGGATGCGGTGGCTACTTTCGCGGCTCCAGTACCTTCTTGCCCATGTAGGGGACCAGCGGTTCCGGCAGTTCGACCGTGCCGTCTTCCCTCTGGCCGTGCTCGATGATCGCGGCCCACATCCGTGGCGTAGCCAGGGCCGAGCCGTTGAGGTAGTACGGCGGCCTGGTCTGGCCGGATCCGGTGCGATACCGGATGTTGCTTCGCCTGGCCTGGAAGTCGGTGAAGTTCCCGACCGAGGAGACTTCAAGCCAGCGGTCAACGCCGGGCGAGTACACCTCCAGGTCGAAGATGCGCGTGGACGAGAACGTGAGATCGCCTGCGGCGAGATCGACAACCCGGTACGGCAGTCCCAGGAGCTGGAGGGGCCGCTCGGCGTCCGCCAGCAGGGCGTCGAACTCGTACTGAACCGTTTCCGGCGTGCAGATGCGAACAAGCTCCACCTTGTGGAACTCGTGGAGGCGCTGGAGTCCCCGGGTATCCTTCCCCGCGGAGCCGGCTTCCCGCCGGAAGCAGACCGAGTAAGCCATGTAGCGTTTCGGTAGCTCATCCGCGTCGAACAGCTCACCCCGGTGCATGCCCGTCAGGGGAACCTCGCCAGTGGGGATGAGCCACAGGTTGTCCAGCGTGGTGTTGTAGGCGTCCTCGGCGAATTTGGGAAGGTGGCCCGTCCCCTCGAAGACTTCGCTGCGGACCATGTGCGGGACGAGAACCTCAAGATAGGTGTCGCGGTTGAGGTCGAGGCCGAACTGCGCGAGGGCGCGGATCAGCCGGGCTCCGTCGCCGTAGAGCAGTGAGAACCCGGAGCCGCTCAGCTTTGCGGCGCGCTCGGGGTCGAAGATCCCGAGATCGCCCGCGACCTCCCAGTGCGGGCGGTAGTCGGCCGGGTCGTATTTGTCGGCAGGGGGTCCTTCAACTCGAAGGACGACATTGGACGACTCGTCGAGGCCCTCGGGCGCGTCCGGCGAGGGCAGGTTCGGCAAGACGAGCAGAAGCGACCGCGACTTGCCCTCGGCCTCCCGCAGCGCCGCCTCTTTCTCGGCGAGACGGGACTTCAGGTCTGCCAGCGACTCTCGCTCGGCAGCCGCGCCGGGGCCTCCGGCGGCGATCAGCTTCCCGACCTGCTTGGAGCGCGAGTTCATCTCGGCCCGGAGACCCTCAACCTCGGACAGGATGCGGCGGCGCTGGATCAGGGCATCCCGCGCGGAGAGG
>JBEKCN010000704.1:0-3405 GCA_050014855.1 Streptosporangiaceae bacterium
ACCCGCCGGGATCGTCCAGGCCCGAGCTTCCTTAGGCCCGGCGGTCAGGAACGTGGACAAGCCAAGGGCCGCAAACGAGGCCCGGGCCAGCTGCGCGAGGCCGGGCTCGCCGAGGCCCAGCTCGGCAAGCAGCTCGGCGGCCTCGTCCTCGGGTAGTTCGGTTAGCTCTGCCTCCGTCTTGGCGTCCAGGAAGATCACCTGGGCGGGCGCGACCAGCGCCGTCAGCCGGTCGCGCAGCGCGTGGTCAGAAAGCTCGGCGTCATCTTCGTTGAACACGTAGAGCAGCGGCTTGGCCGTCAGTAGCTGCAGGTCGCGCAGGTCTGCCGGGTCGATCCCGGCCGCCGCGGCACCAGCGAACAGGGTGGTCCCGCCATCGAGCACCTGCTCCGCCTTGGCGGCGGCATCGGCTGCGCGAAGCCGTTCAGCGTTTTTTGAGAATTTCGCCTCTTTGGCAAGTCGCGGCGCAGCCTTCTCCAGCGTCTGCAGGTCGGCCAGGATGAGTTCGGTCGCCACTGTCTCGATGTCCCGCTCCGGGGCCACATCACCGTCCACGTGGCTCACATCCGGGTCGATGAAGACCCGGACCACCTGGCAGATCGCGTCGGTCTCCCGGATATGGGCGAGGAACTGGTTACCGAGGCCCTGCCCCTGCGACGCGCCGCGGACCAGCCCGGCGATGTCAACGAACCGTACCGCTGCGGGCACGATCTTGGCCGAGTCATACAGCCCGGCCAGCGCGGCCAGCCGCGGATCGGGGATGCCGACAATGCCGACGTTCGGCTCGATGGTCGCGAACGGGTAGTTGGACGCCAGCGCGCTGGCCCGGGTCAGCGCGTTGAAGAGGGTGGACTTGCCGACATTGGGCAGGCCGACGATACCGATGGACAGACTCACCCGGGCGAGTCTAGATGCCCGGCGCAATGGCCCGGCCCGAGCCCCGGACCACTGGGCGGCCTGCGGACCGCCGACGCTGTGGTTCCGCAGTAACGGCGCCATCGCCGTTACTGAGCCCGGCAGGGTGGCAGCACGTGTCGGGCGGGGTGTGCGACACGAGCGTAGGGGTCCTGGGAAGGCGCAGGTTGCGACTCTAATCTGGAAGTTACTAGACTTCCAGATGGGAGGGTCCCGTGACTGAGCTGTCCTTGCCCGAGCTGGAGCAGCAGCGGGCGCGGCTGTATGCGCGGCTGACCGCGACCGGGGACTTGCGGCCCGGCAGCGTCAACGCCACCTACCGCAGGTGCGGCAAGCCGAACTGCGCCTGCGCGCAGCCGGGTCATCCCGGCCACGGGCCGCGGTGGCTGTGGACACGGTCGGCCGGCGGCAGGACCCGTACCCGCCAGCTGTCGCCAGGCGAGCTGGACAAGGTCCGCGCGGAACTGGCGGCCTATAAGGAGTTCGCCGCCCTCAGCGAGCAGATCGTGGAGGTGAACGAGGCGATCTGCGAGGCCAGGCCGGTCCCGGCCGCTGGCCACGCCCCTGATCAGGAGGGGCAAAAAAAGGGCTCCGCGATCAGCTCGCCGCCCGGCTCGCGGCGGAGGCGGCCGCCGAGATAGAACGGCTGGCCGCCGAGGCGGCCCGCCCGCTGGCCGCCGGGGGCGGGCTGGAGGCGGTGGAGCTGGCGATCCGCACCGCGATGCTGAAGCTGGGCGGGCGCCTGCTGGAAGACCTGCTGGGCCTGGACGGCGGCCACCGCGGCCCGCGCACCGGCTGTCCGAACGGCCACGACGCGGAGTTCATCTCCTACCGGGCCAAGACCATCGACACCGTGGTCGGCCCGGTGAGGTTGCGCCGTGCCTGGTATCACTGCGCCGCTTGCGGGCACGGCCTGGCACCCCGGGACGCCGAGCTCGGCACTGAGCGCTCCTCACTGTCGCCCGGCCTGCGCAAGATGATCGCCCGGGCGGCGGCAACGGTGCCGTTCGCCAGGGCCGCCGGGCTGCTCGCCGAGCTGGCCGGCATCGAGCTGACCGTCAAGCGCACCGAGCGGTCCGCCGAGGCCGACGGCGCCGCCGCCGCCCGCGCCATCAGCGCGGAGGCGGACGCGATCCGCTCCCGGCGGGTGGTCCCCCTGCCGCCAGCCGAGCCCCGGCCCGACAAGCTGTACCTCGCCGTTGACGGCACCGGCATCCCGGTCGTCGCCCGCGAAGCCGAGGGCCGGCGCGGCAAGGCCGACGACGGCAAGGCCCGCACCCGCGAGATCAAGCTGGCCTGCCTATTCACCCAGACCAGCCTCGATGACGACGGCAAGCCGGCCCGCGACCCGTCCTCCACTACCTGCCTGGCCACGTTCGAACCCGCCGGGCAGTTCGGCGTCCTGCTGGACGCCGAGGCCCGCCGCCGCGGCATCGAGCACATCCGCCAGCCTGTCATCCTCGGCGACGGCGCCGCCTGGATCTGGAACCTCGCCGACAAGCACTTTCCCGCCGCAACCCAGATCGTGGACTTGTACCACGCCCGCGAGCACCTGCACGACCTAGCCAACCTCGCTGCCCGGCTGCTGGCCGGCCACCGCGATGACTGGCTCGCCACCCGGCTGGCAGAACTCGATGCCGGTGACGTCGACGCGGTCCTGGCCGCCGGACGGGACCTGAACTTCACCGGCTCGCTGGCCGGCGAGCGGGACAAGGCCCTGGCCTACTTCGAGCACAACGCCCACCGGATGCGCTACCAGCACTTCAAGTCGCTGGGAATGTTCGTCGGCTCCGGCGTGGTCGAAGCCGGCTGCAAGTCCATCGGGCAGCGCCTGAAACTATCAGGCATGCGCTGGACCCTCGCCGGCGCGACCGGCATCGCCACCCTGCGCTGCCTGGACGCCGGCCACCGCTGGGACGAGATCTGGCAGCGGCCCCGCAGCCAGACGGCGCCACCTGACCTCGTCAGCCAGGCGAGCTGATCTTGCTACCTACAAGATTGGCGCACACCCCGGGCGTTGCGGGCGTTCCAGCGCCTTCCGCGCACCGCGGCCGTGCAGTCCGCCGCCGCCCGGAACCCGGGCGAGCGGCGGGTAGCCAGCAGTGCGCCGGCATCGGCGAACTGTGCTTGAGTCTTCTGGTGAACCTGGCCGAGGTCTTGGCGCTTATCGCGACTGGCGTCCTGGCCGGCGTAGCCAGCACGGTCGCGAGCCTCGCGTCAGTCGTCTCTTATCCGGTGCTGCTGGCGTTCGGCTTGTCGCCAGTCAGCGCGAACGTGACGAACACGGTGGCGCTGGTATTCACCGGGGTCGGTGCCGCTGCCGGGTCGCGAGAAGAACTGGCAGGCCAGGGCGCACGGGTGCGGCGACTCGGCATGCTGACGGCGGCGGGCGGGGCGGCCGGAGCGGCGCTGCTGCTCTTGTCCCCGGCGAGGGCATTCCAGTTCGTCGCGCCTTGCCTCATCGGGGCCGCCTCGCTGCTGCTGATCGTCCAG